>CAYNIH010000214.1:0-4835 GCA_964397115.1 uncultured Roseivirgaceae bacterium
ATCAACCGCGCCCCGGCCAAAACCCAGGCAGCCCTGTTTGAAGTAATGGAAGAACGCCAGGTAACCGTTGACGGCACCACCTACGCCATGAACCACCCCTACCTGGTGGTAGCCACGCAAAACCCGATTGAACATGAAGGAACCTACCGTTTGCCGGAAGCTCAACTGGACCGCTTTCTGTTTAAGATCGTGGTAGAGTATCCCAACCTGGAGCAGGAAGTGGCTATCATCTGCGGGCATCACCAGCGTAAGGGCCATGCACCCGTTGAAGAAGTAAAACCCGTACTCAATGCAACACAAATAAAAAATTACCGGCAGGCCGTTCAGCAGGTAAACGTAGAAGCCAACCTGGTAAACTACATTGCTCAGCTTGTGCACGAAACCCGAAACAACCCATCGTTATTTCTGGGGGGATCGCCCCGCGCCTCGGTGGCGTTATTGAATAGTGCCAAGGCGTTTGCTGCCATTCACGGCCGGGATTTTGTTACCCCCGAAGATGTAAAGGCCATTGCGACACCGGTATTGCGGCACCGCATCATGCTCACTCCCGATAAAGAAATGGAAGGCATAACTGCGGATGAGGTAATTAAACAAATTGTGGATAAAACAGAGGTGCCGAGATAACTCATCCGATGAAAGCCATAAAAGACCTTTACCTCAACAACCGGCTATTTTTGCTTACCGGAATAGTGGTATTGGTGTTTATCGTGAGTTTTATTTTTTCCTCGCTTCTTGTTATTCCAAAAATTCTGCTCCTGTTGCTCGTGGCACTCATCCTAACCGATGTGTTGTTGCTGTTTCGTGCCAGGCGCGGATTGTATGGATACCGCCTCACACCCGATAAACTTTCCAATGGCGATGAAAATGAAATCCGCATCTACATCGAAAATTTTTATCCATTTACAGTTTCTATCCAGGTAATTGATGAAATCCCTCACCAGTTTCAGAAACGCGATATATCTTTTCGTCTTAACCTGGCCCCTCAAACCAACAAAACCATCACGTATTTTTTGCGCCCGGTTAAGCGAGGCGAATATTCGTTTGGCGTGGTGAATAGCTACGTTTGCTCACCACTGAAACTGGTGAAACGCAGGTTTCGCTTTTCGGCCGATGCCGTGGTGCCGGTGTATCCCTCCTACATCCAGATGCGCAAATACGAACTGATGGCCATCTCTAACCGGCTTGCCGAAGTAGGAATAAAAAAAATAAGGCGCATCGGCCATAACATGGAGTTTGAACTCATTAAAGAATATGTGGCTGGTGATGACGTGCGCACCATTAACTGGAAGGCTACCGCACGCAAGGCACACCTGATGGTAAACCATTATCAGGACGAACGCTCCCAACAGGTGTACTCGCTCATTAACAAAGGCCGCGTAATGCAGATGCCGTTTAACGGAATGAGCCTGCTCGACTATGCCATCAACGCCTGCCTGGTTATTTCCAACATCGCCATACGCAAATCCGACAAGGCAGGGCTGATAACTTTTCAAAACGATATCGGCACCACGCTGCCGGCCAGCGGCAGCAACCGGCAGATGGCCAGAATACAGGAACTGCTGTACAACCAGAAAACCGGTTACCGCGAATCCGATTTTTCGGTAGTGTACAGCCACATCAGAAGAAAAATAACCCAGCGCAGTTTGCTGCTTCTGTTTACCAACTTTGAGTCGGTTTACGGCATGCAGCAGCAGTTGCCTTTTTTGAAGCACCTTAACCAGTTGCATGTACTGGTAGTAATATTTTTTGAGAACACCGAACTGACTGCGCTTGCCTCAACCCCGGCAACCGATATAAAGGATATCTATTATAAAGCTGTTGCTGAAAAATTCGTGTTTGATAAAAAACTAATAGTAAAGGAACTGCGGCAGGCCGGCATACAAACGATTTTAACCCCTCCGGAAACCCTTACCGTAAACACCATAAACAAATACCTGGAACTAAAAGCACGGAGTATGATCTAGCCGGGAGTTTTCACGAACGCTTTTCTTTTTTTAACTTCACTTTTCCGGGGCGTTTGAATCCGGACTGACATTCACCTTTTATCTGCATTTTTAAGTATGAGAAAGATTTACAGTTGGCTTTTCGGACTAGCAGTTCTTTTACCTGCCGGTGGCGTATTGCGCGCCCAACAATTTAGGGGCATTAAAATAAAGGAACACACGGTTTGCTACGGGCACACCGCCAACCACGAACATTACGTACCCGCGCCCCAGGAATATATCCGGTGGAAAAACGGTGCCCGCACCAAAACGGCAACCTTCCAGGTAAACTACAACGGCTTTACGCCACAGGCACAGGCAGCCTTCCAATATGCGGTTGATATCTGGTCAACCCTCATCTCTTCCTCGCAAACCATCACCATCGATGCCTACTGGCAACCCCTCGGCTCAGGCATTCTTGGCGGAGCTATTTACACTTCGGCCTTTGCCAATTTTGATGGCGCCCAGAAACTGAACGTGTTTTACCCCGTGGCCCTGGCCGAGAAAATGTCAGGCAAAAATCTTAACGACAACCAAGCGGAAATATTCACCCAGTTTAGCAGCAGCACCAACTGGCACCTCGATCCGAACACCCCTCCTCCGGCCAACACGTTTGACCTGATTACGGTTGTTCTGCACGAAATCGGGCATGGCCTCGGCTTTTCGGGTTCATTTAAAATTCTTTCGTCAAATGGCCAGGGCGAGGTGGGCGTACAAACCACCGGGGTGCCCATTATTTACGATGTGCCCATTGAAAACGGTTCGAACATTAACCTCATCGAAGGTTTTGCTTCTCCTTCAAGCGCTATGGCCGGCCAACTCACCAGTGCAAATTTATTTTTTGATACCCCAAATTCAGCCAATGCCCGGTTATATGCACCTGCCTCGTTCAGCAGCGGCTCCAGCATCAGCCACCTCGATGAGAATACGTTCAACAGTACCGGCAACGCATTGATGACTCCACAAATTGCTCCCCAGGAAAGAATACTTTCGCCCGGCATTGCACTCGATATGCTCAAGGACATGGGCTGGGAAAATGTCTTTATCGATCACGAGCCCTTACCCAATACCGAAAACGCCATCGGGCCCTATGTGGTTACCGCGGTGGTAACTGCCGATAACGGGTTCAATGCCGCTACACTTAAACTGAATTATACCACAGACGGCACCACCTTTACCCAAGTAACCATGACCCCCACGGGTGTGCCCAACGAATTTTCGGCATTGATACTCAGCACCGGTACCCCTACAACCTATGGTTATTTTCTTTCCGTTAGCGACAACAACAACAGGCAGTTTGTAAAACCTGGCAAGTTCGTGCGCAAGCAAAACACGCAACTTCAGGGGTTGTTTACTTTTGAAACCGGACCCGATACAAAGGCACCCATTATTTCGCACAGCCAAAAGCCTTTCCTGCTCGAAACCGACACGCAGCTTGACCTCGAAGCCCGTGTAACCGACAATATCGGAATTGCCTCTGTGCTGCTAGAGTACCTGATTAATGATGTAGCCCAACCCGCACAACCCTTTGTACTGCAAAATCCTGGTGAAGATTCCATCTACCTCTCAACGATTAACCTGGGCACCGGCCTGGCCAATGGCGATGTACTGAAGTACCGCATTATTGCCACCGATAATTCCTCCAACAGCAACCAGGGCATTTCTCCTGCCAGCGGATACTATACACTGAATGTTGTGGGCCTGGCCCCTACACAGGATTCCTATGCCAATGATTTCAACACGCCCAGCGATGATTTCTTCGGAGTAGGCTTCAGCATTACTACGCCAAGCGGCTTCAATAATCCGGCTATCCACAGCACCCATCCCTACCCCGAAGGAAACGGATTTCCAGGAGGTGAATACAGCTACATCTACCAACTCAAAGTTCCCATCCGGGTAAAAGCACAAGACGCAACCCTGAAGTTTGATGAAATTGTTTTGGTAGAACCGGGCGAATCAGGCACGGTGTTTGGCGACCTGCAATTCTGGGATTATGTGGTAGTTGAAGGAAGCAAAGATGGTGGTTTTACCTGGGTGCCTGTAGCCAACGGCTATGACGCACGCGACTTTGCCCCGTGGCTTACCCGGTATAACAGCGCCACTTCGGGCAATAATTCAACGGCCTTAGGCGACCCTACACTTTTCCGCTCCCGCACCATGGACCTGCAGGCAGTTTTTGATACTGGTGATGAAGTGGTCATCCGTTTCCGCCTGTTCAGCGACTCCTTTGCTTCCGGCTGGGGCTGGTGTATTGATAACCTGAAAATCCAGATTGATGAAACGCCTCCCGCTATACTTCATAACCACCTCGACTTCCTGAAAGACGATGAAGATGTGTTGGCATTATCCCTTTCCTCCTCCGATGCCAGCGGCATAGAAAGCCTGAAACTGGAATACAAAATAAATGGCGGAACCGTAACGGAAGAGGAATTTGACGTGGATCCACCGGCCAGCATATACAACTTTTCGCTAACCGGACTTGGGTCACTTTCGACTGGTGACAGAGTGGAATACCGGTTACTTGCCACCGACAGCGCAGGCAATACTGCCGCCCTGCCAACTTCCGGATTTTTTAATGTGCCCATTGTTGCTTTCAGCAGCCCGGTTCAGACTTACGCTAACAATTTTAATGCTGCTACCACTGATTTTGTGGGTAACTTTTTTTCGGTAACGCAACCTTCAGGTTTTTCAAACGGTGCCCTTCACTCCGAGCACCCCTATCCCAATGGTTTCGGCCTTGATCAAACCTCAAGCTTTTCTGTTACCTTGCTTAAACCGGTAACGATTGCCCCCACCAACAGCCTGATGCGGTTTGATGAAATTGCCGTAATCGAACCGAGCAGCCTCGGTGTT
>CAYNIH010000215.1:0-4806 GCA_964397115.1 uncultured Roseivirgaceae bacterium
AATTTTTCCAACATCTTCACCAATGGCAAACACCCGCGGATCGCGGCTTAATGCAGCATCAAAACAGGCCCGCACTACTTCCCTGCCATCAACTTCCGGAGAGGCTTCTGAAAAAACCGGCTGTACTTCTTTCACGTTAAGGGCCGACTCAGCCGATTGGCTGTAAAGATTAGAACTATACTGATCGGCTGCCTTTTCAACCACCTGCTTAATCCAGTTAATAATCTCCATTCTTTCCGGGCCATCGTTGCGCAAAATGCGCAGCGCTTTGTACGCTGCCCGCACAGCATCAAGTTTTACCGGGTTAAGGGTCTTTTCAAGCTGTTCTTTAATCGGATTGATTTGGTCAACAAACCTTGAATTTAGTGATGCCCTGGAAAGAATGGCCTGCAGATTTTTCTGATCGGCCTGTATTTCTTCGTTAAAGGCCTTCCAAGCTTTATCCTTGGCAGCTTTAGCGGCTTGTTTTGCTTCGGCTTCAATGGCATCAAGTTCTTCGGGTAGCACCAACACCTCATTAATTATCCATTCGCGCATCTTGCGAATGCAATCAAAAGCCGCCTCCCACTCCAGCCGTTGAGGCGATTTATACCGTTCATGCGAACCACTTGTTGAGTGCCCCTGCGGCTGGGTCAGCTCGTTAACATGAATGAGCACGGGTACATGTTCTTCACGACAAATACTGGCTGCCCGCTGGTAGGCAGTAACCAGCGAGGGATAATCCCAACCCTTCACGGCAATAACTTCGAAGCCTTGCTCGTCTGCGGTGCGCTGAAGGCCAGCCATTAGTTTGGAAATACTTCCCTTGGTTGTGTGATACTCCTGCGGCACTGAAATTCCATAGTCATCGTCCCACACCGAAACCAGCATGGGTATTTGCAATACACCGGCTGCATTCAATGCTTCAAAAAACATTCCCTCAGAGGTAGAAGCATTGCCGATGGTTCCGAAGGCGATTTCATTGCCATTATCCGACAGGGATCGGAACTGTTTTAATTCCGGATTATTACGGAATAATTTTGATCCATAGGCCATGCCGACCAAACGGGGCATCTGGCCGGCCGTAGGACTTATGTCGGCACTGCTGTTTTTAAGTTTGGTAAGATCTTTTAACCTGCCCTGCTCATCGAGCATGCGGGTGGCAAAGTGCCCATTCATCAGCCTGCCGGCTGAGGCAGGTTCGGCCGTCACGTTGGTGTGGGCATAGAGTTGGGCAAAATACTGTTGCAGGGTAAGTTCCTTGATAGCAAACATGAAAGTTTGATCGCGGTAATAACCTGCACGGAAATCACCCGGCCGGAACACTTTCGCCATGGCTAGTTGGGCCACTTCTTTGCCGTCACCAAAAATTCCGAATTTGGCTTTGCCCATAAACACTTCCTTGCGGCCGAGCAGGCTGGCTTCGCGGCTCTCGCAGGCAAGCCGGTAATCAGCCAGGATTTCCTTAACGCGGGCCTGCGAATAGGTAACTTTTGATTCTTTTGTAATGCTCACCGTGAAATGCGATCAGGGTCAAAAATAGCCAATAGCCTGTCAAATGACAATTGCGAATTGCCCGTTGACGGTTATCTTTGCTGCCTGTTTTAACCTTTCTTCCTATGATCATTGGTGTCCCTAAGGAAATCAAGAATAACGAAAACCGGGTAGCGCTTACACCCGCAGGCACACAAGAACTGGTAAAGCGCGGCCACAGCGTTTATGTTGAACAATCGGCCGGGATGGGCAGCGGGTTTTCTGATGCCGAATACGCCAAGGCAGGCGCCAAACTGTTAGAAACTGCCGCGGAGGTATTCAACGTTGCTGAAATGATCATTAAAGTAAAGGAGCCCATTGAACAGGAGTATAAACTCATCAAAAAGGATCAGTTGGTATTCACCTATTTCCATTTCGCCTCATACGAGCCCCTTACAAAAGCCATGATTGCCAGCGGAGCCGTTTGCCTTGCCTACGAAACGGTAGAACGGGTTGATGGCAGCCTGCCCCTGCTGATACCGATGTCGGAAGTAGCGGGCCGCATGGCCGTGCAGGAGGGCGCGAAGTACCTGGAAAAGCCGCTAAAAGGCAGAGGGATATTATTGGGCGGTGTGCCGGGCGTAAAACCGGCAAAGGTGCTGATCCTCGGGGGTGGCGTTGTAGGTACCAATGCCGCAAAAATTGCGGCCGGCATGGGGGCTGAGGTAACCATTATGGATGTAAACATCAACCGCCTGCGCTACCTCGATGATGTGATGCCCAAAAATGTGCATACGATGGTTTCGAATGAATATGCCATCCGCGAGTTGGTGAAAGATCACGACCTGATTATCGGTGGTGTATTGATACCCGGGGCCAAAGCACCTAAGCTGATAACCCGCGATATGCTGAAGACCATGCGCCCCGGAACGGTTTTGGTTGACGTAGCTGTTGACCAGGGCGGGTGCATCGAAACCTGTAAACCCACCACTCATGAAAACCCTACCTACATTATTGACGATGTGGTTCACTACTGCGTAGCCAATATGCCGGGGGCGGTGCCCTACACTTCTACCCTGGCCCTGACCAATGCCACCTTACCGTATGCCATCCGCCTGGCCAACCAGGGTTGGAAGCGTGCCTGCCAGGAAAGTACTGAGCTTCGCAGCGGGCTTAACGTCATGTTTGGCGAAGTGGTGTACAAAGGGGTTGCCGATGCTTTTAATCTCCCTTATACCGATGTAAAAAAGTTTCTGTAGCGAATCAAAAAAACACATCAGCCTTACGGATATTCAGGAATTCCATCCACCGGATGCACCTGCTTTTCAGTAAAATTGACGGAAAAGCAGAGGTGGGTTAATCCATTGGATATAAGAATGTACTTCGCTCTGATGTTGGTGTTATAAATGGCCACCTGAAGGGCAGCGGCCGATGTGATTTTCTGAGTAGGAGCTTTGCACTCAACAACCATCCAGTTATTACCATCCCGATCCAACACCACAATATCTGTACGTTTTTGAAGTTCGTTGTAGGTTAGGCCGGTCTCGACTTTCATCAGCCCCTTCGGATAGCTGAGGTGATTAACCAGGTAATTCACCAAATGCTGCCTTACCCATTCCTCAGGTGTCAGCACGACAAACTTTTTCCGAATACCGTCAAAAATCCATACTTTGCCACCTTCATTTATAAGCCGATAGGCAAAGGCGGGCAAGTTAAGTGGTTGCATACCTGCAAAGTAAACCAACAAATGAAAACCAAACAGGAAATTGTAGAAAACTGGCTTCCGCGCTATACCGGGCAGCCGTTGGACAAGTTCGGGCAGTACATCCTGCTGACCAATTTTGATAACTATGTTACCCTGTTTGCCGATTGGCACGGGGTTCCGGTTAACGGAACCGACAAGCCGATGCGGAATGCTACGGCCGATGGCATCACCATCATCAATTTTGGGATGGGCAGCCCGAATGCCGCCACCATCATGGACTGCTTAAGCGCAATAAAACCTAAAGGCGCCCTCTTTCTTGGAAAATGCGGTGGACTGAAAAAGAAAAACGATATCGGTGACCTGATTCTCCCCATAGCCGCCATCCGCGGAGAGGGTACCTCCAACGACTACTATCCGCCTGAAGTGCCCGCCCTGCCCGCATTTGCCTTGCAAAAAGCCATTTCAACCACCATTCGCGATTACAACCAGGATTACTGGACGGGCACCGTGTACACCACTAACCGGAGAGTATGGGAATGGGACGAGGACTTTAAAGCGTACTTGCGGAAAATCCGCGCTCAGGCCATCGACATGGAAACAGCTACCATTTTTATTACTGCTTTCAAAAATAAAATACCAGCCGGAGCTTTGCTTCTTGTTTCCGATCAACCAATGGTGCCGGAAGGTGTAAAAACCGAAGTAAGCGATATGGCCGTAACAAGGAATTTTGTTGAACTGCATTTAAAAATCGGAATTGATTCACTGCGCCAGCTGATTAATAACGGCATTACAGTAAAACACCTGAGATACTGAGGATTTCAGATTTTAGATTTTGGTGTGGCAATATCAGCTGATTTGACCTGGCTTAGCAAAATCAACCCAATTACGAAATACACGGCCAACGCCAGCGCGCTGTTTCGCATACTACCGGTTAACTGGTTGATCAAACCAAAGGAAAACGTTCCGAATACAATCGAAAGGTTATAGGTAACATCGTAAAAGCTAAAATACGAAGCATGGTCAATGGTATTCTCAGGAATCAGTTTGGCATAGGTAGCCCGCGATAAGGACTGGATACCCCCCATAATCATTCCCACCGCGCAGGCCAGTGCATAAAACTGCAGTTCATGACTAATAAAATACGCTGCAAAGCAAACCCCTATCCAACACAAAATCATAAACGACAGCACAAAGGCATTACCCTTTTGCCGTGACAACCGGGCAAAGAGCCATGCTCCGGCCGCAGCCACAAGTTGGATCAATAAAATTGTACCAATTAATTTTTCGCTGGGAAGATTAAGTACATCCGTTCCAAACAATGTGGCCAGGTACATTACCGTTTGAACGCCCATGTTATAAAAGAAAAATGAAGTTAGAAAACGTTTCAGGTCGGGTGTGCTTTTCAAACTCCTCCACACCTTCAGCACTTCATGGTATCCTTTCGTCCAGATGTTGTGCGAACGACTGCGGTAAACCTGCTGGGGTAAAACGTTAAACGAAATGGTCGAAAAAAGTATCCACCAGATGCCCACCAACAAAAAACTGAACCGGGTAGCTGCGCCCTCGCTTCGAAAACCAAACAGGTTAAAATTAAGGATAAGCACCAGGCAGGCCACCATCAGGATAACGCTACCGTAATATCCCATGGA
>CAYNIH010000216.1:0-2199 GCA_964397115.1 uncultured Roseivirgaceae bacterium
CTATCCGTGGGAAGAAGGGGTGAAACAAATGCTTGACGCGAACTCTCCGATGAGTTATGTTGCTAACATCAACACGCCCCTGTTAATCATCCATGGCGATCAGGATTTGCGTACCGGAGTGTCGCAATCGGAAATGCTGTACAAAAGCCTCAAAATCCTGAATAAGCCGGTAGAATACATCCGGTATCCAAAAGAAGGACATGAATTAACCCGCAGCGGTAATCCCGGAAGAATGATGGACCATTTGCTTCGGGTTATAGAGTTTTTCGAGCGCTACGCAAATCATCCTGAGCCTTCGCTGGCAACGCGGTTTTCGGCCAGTCAATGAACGTAAAGCACCAGTCCTTTCAGGTATTCTCCTTCAGGATGGTAAATAGACACCGGATGGTCAGCCGGCTGACCCAGCCGGTGCAGCACTTTTATTTCGCGGCCGGCTTGCAATGCCGCAGAGACTACTGTGTCGTAGAACAATTGCCGGTCAACTACCTGCGAACAGGAAAATGTAAAGAGGATGCCGCCCTGTTTAATTTTTTTCATTGCCACAGCATTTAAGCGCTGGTAGCCTTTCATGGCCTGATGCCGTGCATCACGATGTTTGGCAAATGCCGGTGGGTCCAGCACAATCAGCTCGTATAGTTCGTCAGCCTTTTCCAGGTACTCAAATGAATCAGCTACTAGGCAGGTATTCCGATGTGCAGTAAAACCGTTAAGCTCCAGATTTTTCCGGGTAAGGGCTACCGCTTTTTCGGAAATGTCAACAGAGTGAACGTGCCTCGCTCCGCCCGCTAATGCATAGACAGAAAATCCACCGGTGTAGCAAAACGTGTTGAGCACGCTTTTGTTCTTTGCATAGCTCGAAAGCAATTGTCGGTTGTCGCGTTGATCGAGATAAAATCCTGTCTTTTGGCCATCTTCCCAATCAACATAAAAATGGTTTCCGTTTTCTCTAATCGTATGAGGCACGTCAATTCTTCCAATAAAGTAGCCCTCTGGTTCGGCATCGCGCAGCTGTGGTGGCAGGGTTGTCCGGCTTTTGTAATAAACGGCTTTCAGTCGTTCGCCAAATATTTCCTGGATAGCCCCGGCAATTTCTTTCCGGCAGGCATGCATTCCCGCAGAGTGGGCCTGCATAACGGCAACACCATTGTAATAATCAACAATCAGCCCGGGTAAACCGTCACCTTCGGCATGAATCAGCCTGAAGGCGTTGGTTGTATCAGAAGGTAAACCCGAGGTATGCCGCAATGCCAGCGCTTTCTCAATGCGTTTTTTCCAGAAATCATCCCCTGGAATTTCATCACGGAAGGCCAGCATTCGTACGGTAATGCTTCCCTTTTGGTAATGACCATATCCAAGGATTTCATTTTTAGCGTCAACCACCTCTACCCAATCACCATCGGAAGGTGCCCCTTCGCAGGTTTGGATAGCACCAGAAAACACCCAGGGATGAAAGCGCTTAACCGATTGTTCCTTGCCAGGCTTAAGGCGCAGTTTACCGTTTATCAGCATAGTGCAGGACAAAGAAACAAAGGTATTTTTTGCGAACTATAATCCGTGAATTTCCGTATTAGGAAGTACCATAAGGCAGGAGGCGTTGAGCAACTTGACAGCAGCGACATACTACAATATCCTGACAAAATTTCTTAAAAATTCCGAAAATTCCCCTAAAAAGGTCATTTTGCCCGCTTTTTGCTTATGCGAAACCACAAAACTTTTTACTACCTATGAAACGATTTAGTGCATTATTAGTGGCCGCCATCCTTGGCAGCCTGTTAACCCTGGGAGCATATGAGTATTTTTTTAAGCCTGAGCCGGTAACGGTGCAGTATGTTTCGGGCACACCCATCTCCAGAATTGCCCTGACGAAAGATGAAAACGGGAATACCGTACCGCTTGATTTTACGGCCGTTGCCGAGAAAGTTACACCAACTGTCGTGCATATCAAGAGTACACAAAAGAGCAACCCTTCGCAGCCAAAATACATCGATCCGTTCCGTGATTTCTTCGGGCCCCGTAATTTCGGTCCGAGTCAAAGTTCAGGCTCTGGAGTAATTATTAATGCAAGCGGATATATTGTTACCAACAACCATGTGGTTCAGGATGCTGATGTGGTTGAAGTTACGCTGTATGATAACCGAACTTTCAAGGCTGAGGTGATTGGCACCGATCCGGATACCGACCTGGCGGTTGTAAAAATCA
>CAYNIH010000216.1:2209-4694 GCA_964397115.1 uncultured Roseivirgaceae bacterium
CCGACATAGCTTTACTTAAAATAGATGCAACTGATTTGCCTTTCCTTTCGTTTGTTGACTCCGATCAGGCAAAAGTTGGCGAGTGGGTGCTGGCCGTTGGCAATCCGTTTAATCTTAACTCAACGGTTACCGCGGGCATCATCAGTGCCAAAGGCCGAAACATTGACATCATCAACCGGAACAACGGTGAAGGCAACACCGCCATCGAATCATTCATTCAAACCGATGCGGCTATCAACCCGGGTAACAGCGGAGGCGCTTTGGTTAACCTGAGTGGCGGATTGCTCGGAATCAATACGGCTATTGCCAGTCCTACCGGAGCGTATTCAGGTTACGGGTTTGCTGTTCCTTCCAACATTGTAAGTAAAATTGTTGAAGACCTTATTAAATATGGTACGGTTCAGCGCGGCTGGCTAGGCGTTACCATTACCAGTGTAAACAGCCAGCTCGTTAAAGAATATGATTTGGAAGTAACTGAGGGGGCACTGATTACCGGATTTGCCGATAAGAGCTCTGCAAAAGATGCGGGCATAAAAGAACAGGATGTGGTAGTGAGGATTGATAACACGCCCATCAAAACCAGTGCAGCCCTTATTGAAATGGTGGGCCGGCACCGCCCCGGAGATAAACTAATGATTACAGTTAACCGTAAAGGCAAAGAGATTACCATGCCCGTAGTACTGAAAAATCGCGATGGCGAAGTGGCTGTGGTAAAACCTGAAGATAAACCGGTGTATGCTACGCTTGGCGTAGAGTTGGAAGACCTTGATGCTAAAACCCTTAAGCAGCTGGAACTGACCAACGGGGTACGGGTGAAATCATTAGGCAACGGTAAATTGTCAAAATACACCGATATCCGTGAAGGATTTATCATTACCCGGGTAAATGATGAACCGGTGAAATCCGTAAAGGAGTTCAATGAAATCATTAAAAAGAAAAAGCCGGGAGAACTGGTTATCCTAACGGGTACCTATGAAGATTTTCCGCGCGAATTCAATTATGCATTCAGAATGTAAACCAGAAGGGCATGAAACGCTTGTATAGAAAGGGAGAGCGGGTACGCAGCAAAATTGATGGTAAAGTGATGGAGGTCTTGCGCTACCTGAAGAGCAACCTGGTAGAGGTAATGACATTTGATCCGCAATCGAAAGAGGTACGAACCAAACAGGTAAGAGAAGATAAATTGTCGAAGGCTGCCTGAGCCGCTGACAGCAAAAACTAAATGTTACCTTTGCTGTTAAGTAGCTAAAGAGCAACGGCCATCAAAAAATTTAATATTCCAGCCTGGTACCGGTCGTCTATAACCGGAAAAATTAAAGAAGCGCGCAGGTTAACCGATCTTCGAAAGCAGGATTTTTCACCTACGCTGCTCGACTTTGGGCCGGTTCGCTTTTACCTGGCAAGGCACTTCGGGTTTTGTTATGGGGTTGAAAATGCCATAGAAATCAGCTACAAGGCATTGGAAGAAAATCCTGGCAAGAAGGTGTTCCTGCTCAGTCAGATGATCCACAACCAGGAGGTTAACCACGACCTGGAAAGCCGCGGCATTCAGTTTATTATGGACACCGATGGCACACAGTTTATTCCATGGGATAAAATCGGAAAAGATGATGTGGTAATTGTTCCCGCCTTTGGAACAACGCTGGAGGTTATGCACCTGCTTCACGATAAGGGTGTAGAACTCCAGACCTATAACACCACCTGCCCCTTTGTTGAAAAAGTTTGGAATCGGGCGCAAAAAATCAGCAAGGCCGGTTTTACCGTCATCATTCACGGCAAACCAAAGCACGAGGAAACACGCGCAACGTTTTCGCATAGTGCGTCAAGCGGTCCTTCCGTGGTCATCCGTAATATGGATGAAGCCAGGCAACTGGCGGCCTACATCAACGGAAGTAAGTCCAAAGAGACGTTCTACGAAGAATTTTCCGGACGATTCTCAGAAGGTTTTGATCCGGAGCGCGATTTAGTTAAGGTTGGAGTGGTAAATCAAACCACCATGCTTGCATCAGAAACTCAGGACATATCGGATTATTTCCGAACGGTTATGGTAGCTGTTTATGGCGAGCAGGAAATAAACAATCACTTTGCCGATACGCGCGATACCCTATGTTATGCCACCAACGATAATCAGGATTCGACTTATGCCCTGCTGGAAACGGATGCCGACCTGGCCATTGTAGTAGGCGGGTACAACAGTTCAAACACTTCGCACCTGGTTGAGTTGTGTGAGCGGAAATTTCCTACCTACTTCATCAATTCAGAAACAGAGATCAAATCACCAGGCGAGATCAGTCACTTCCGGTATGCCACAAAAGAAAAACTAGTAACCCGGAACTTTATGCCGGCCAAAACACCGGTTAACATTGTACTAACCAGCGGGGCTTCCTGCCCCGATACACTGGTAGACCGGGTAATGCTCAGGCTGCTTGAATTCTATAATCCAAAAAGGGCCCTGCAGGAAGTGCTGGATGAATTTGGCGTAAAA
>CAYNIH010000217.1:0-4660 GCA_964397115.1 uncultured Roseivirgaceae bacterium
AACTATGAGAATACATATAAAAAAAGACTGCAGGAACTCAGCAAGATCAATCCAACCACACCCCAAGTCCTTCATGCCACCGCTGAGTTGCGCCTGCATTGGGCCTTTGTTTACCTGAAGTTCGGCCACGATTTTGATGCCGCCTGGAACATCCGCCAGTGTTTTTTGCTTACGCAGGATTGCCTGCACGCCTATCCGCTGTTTATTCCTGCACAAAAAATATCAGGACTTCTCAACATCCTGCTGGGATCCGTACCGGATAAATACCAGTGGGTGCTATCCGTATTGGCCATGCGGGGCTCTGTAGAAGACGGCATCCACACGTTGAGAAGACTTCAATCCTCCAACAATGCCGTGCTGGCAACAGAGGCTTCGCTTTTGCTTTACCTTACCCAAGGATTACTGCTTCAGCAGCCACAACATGCCCTGACGGAATTATCGGTGTGGTCTGAAGATAAGCACTCCAGGCTTAGTCTTTTCCTTGCAGCGGTGCTTGCCATCAAAAACTCTGAAAGCGAAAAAGCGCTTGGCTACCTGGAAACACTTAATTCCATGCCGGGCGGATTATCCATTGCCTATACCGATTACCTCAAAGGCGAAGTGTACCTGCATAAAGGCGATTATCCGGCCGCGATAGCCTCTTATCAGAACTTTCTTACCCTGTACTCCGGCAGCAATTTCACTAAAGACGCCTGGTACAAAACCGCCCTGTGCTATTGGTTGCTTAACAATAAACAAAAAGCCGATGAGGTTGCCGAAAAAGCCCGGTTTACCGGCAGGGAATATGCCGAGGCTGATCGTCATGCCGCCAGAAGCCTTGCTGAAAAAGAGTTTTCAAATCCGATTCTCCTCAAAATCCGATATGCCACCGATGGCGGCTATTATGAAACCGCCCTGCGGATTATCGAATCGGTTACCGCGGAAGATTTTACCAAACTGAAGGAGCAAACTGAATTCACCTATCGCAAAGCCCGCCTTTACCATAAACTTAATCAACTGGAAACGGGCAAATCTCTTTACCTAAAAACCATCAGTCTGACTGGTGATAACCCATGGTACTTTGCGCCTAATGCCTGCCTCCAGCTGGGGTACCTGTTTATAGATGAAGGCGATGAGCGGCAGGCAGCGTTTTACTTCAGGAAAGCAATGGCCTATAGGAAGCACGATTACAAGAACAGCATCGACAGCAAGGCGCGGTCGGCACTTAGCCGGCTAAACAAAAGCAACTAAGCGGTGGCTGCCGGTACCTTCAACTTTTTCAGGTGCCTCGTATCATTATACGTTTCAACATAAGCCATTGTGCCGGTATGGTTAACTACATACAAGCAAAGGTTTTCGTGCTCAAACATATCCATGCATTTTACCGGATACCGGAGCAGGTGACAGAGCAGGATACGCATAGCCCTGCCGTGCATGCAAACTAAAACAGTGTGTTCGTCATCCCGGCTTAATAGGGTTTTTACAGCCGGCTTTATCCTTGCAACCACATCCTCAGGACTTTCTCCGCCTTCAATCCGCAAATGGGTATTCCCCTTCCGCCACTCATTAAGCAACTCATGGTAGTAGGCGTCCTCCTCCGGAGTGATGGGCTGCCCTTCCTTTTTTCCCCACGAAATTTCATTAAGGCCGGGAAGCACTTCATGCGGTATTCCGTTATCAATAAACCCGGCAACCGTTTCGATGCTGCGCTTAAGTGCCGAAGTATAAACCTTTGAAAAGGGGTTAGTAGCGTAAGCCTCATAAAACGCATGCGCCTGAGCCCGGCCAAAATCATTGAGGTCGCTGTCAACCCCGCTGCCCTGAACAATGCCTTTCAGGTTAAAATCGGTTTGCCCGTGGCGGATGATGAATATTTTTTTAGTGATCAATTTTTACGCTATTTTGTCCCGCTTGCTGCAGGCGGGCGCAAAAATAGAGAATTACCGGTAAGTTCAACTCCATTCACCCATGTCAATATTCCGGCCTGGAATTACACTTGAATCGCTCAACCGCCTTTCGCACAATACTCTGGCGGAGCGCCTGGGTATTGAGTTTACCGAAATGGGGCCTGATTTTATTAAAGGCCGTATGCCCGTTGATGCCCGTACTCACCAACCGTATGGCTTGCTTCACGGAGGTGCATCAGTTGCTCTGGCCGAAACACTTGGCAGCGTAGCAGCTCATTGCTGCATCGATAATGAAAAAAATTATTGTGTGGGCCTTGAAATCAACGCCAACCACATAAAAAGTGTTCGAAGCGGATTTGTAACCGGCATTTCAACCCCCGTCCATATTGGCAAGCGTACCCATGTTTGGGAAATAAAAATTGTTAACGAACAAAATGAACTGGTGTGCGTTAGCCGCATAACGATGGCTGTTATCGATAAGGTGAATAGAGAATGAAAGCCGCGCAAATCCATTCAGCACAATCAGTTAGCTCTGAAACTGAGACAATGAACAGGATAGTTCGGGCCGGGTTGCACCAGGGCTATGCGCTGGCCGCCTGGCAACTGCCCGGGGCTGACTCAAACAATCTTTTGCTGGCCAATGAAATAACTTCTTTTCAGTTCGATAACCCCATAGAAAACCTTGAGAGCGGATTTTTATTTTGCCCGTTTAACCGAAACAAAACTGGCCATTACCTGAAGGCTGATCTCGTGTTCCGTTTTAAAAAAGGTAAACTGGAAACTCCGCATAACCCGGTTGAAACGGCCTCCCATGAATGGCTCAACCATCAGTCGGAACCTGATGCTTCTGCATTGTTTCACCTGCCTTCATCCGTGACGTTGCCTTATCAGGAACGACCTGATTTCAAAAAGCTGGTTAGCCAAAGCATTCAACACATTGCTGCAGGGGCGTGCGAAAAGATTGTGCCATCACGTTTTAAAACGCTTCCGCTTCCGGCCGAATTTGATGCCCTTGCGGCTTTCCAGAAGTTATGCACGGCCTATCCTGGCGCGTTGGTTACGTTAGTCAGCATTCCCGAAGCGGGTACCTGGCTTGGCGCCTCACCCGAAATTCTGGTCCAGGTTGAAGGCAACCTGTTCCGAACGGTGGCGCTGGCCGGTACGCAGCCGTACGTGGCCGACACCAACATTAAAGATGTAGCATGGACACAAAAGGAAATTGAAGAACAGGCACTGGTGAGCCGGTACATCATCAACTGCTTCAAAAAAATCCGCCTGCGCGAATTTGAAGAGCACGGTCCTAAAACGGTAATTGCCGGAAACCTCTTACACCTGAAAACCGATTTCACGGTTGACATGAAGGCAACAAATTTTCCTCAACTGGCATCGGTCATGCTCAACCTTCTTCACCCAACCTCGGCAGTTTGCGGAATGCCCATGGAACCAGCCCTGCAATTTTTACAGCAACACGAAGGGTATGACCGGGCCTACTATACGGGTTTTCTCGGGCCTGTTAATGATAACGGGGCCATTCAGGTATTTGTAAACCTTCGCTGCATGCAGGTAAACCGCCAGCACCTGGTTTGTTATGCCGGCTGCGGGGTAACCGCTGATTCGGACCCGCAAAAAGAATGGGAAGAAACCGAAATGAAATTGAACACCCTGTTAACCGTAGTATTATAAGCTCGTGCGCAACCAGTCCATTTACGATATTGCCGAGATCTGTGCGCGTAAAGGCATCACCCAGGTTGTGCTGTGTCCCGGGTCACGCTGCGCACCGCTTACCCTTGCTTTTACCAGGCACCCTTCCCTGCAGTGCCGCACGTTCAGCGATGAGCGCAGCGCAGCATTTATTGCACTTGGAATTGCCCAGCAAACCAAAAATCCCGTTGCTGTGGTAAGTACTTCAGGAACTGCCGCTTACAATTTCGCACCTGCCGTAGCCGAAGCCTGCTTTTCACAAACACCCCTGCTGATCATAACGGCCGACCGGCCGGCTGAGTGGATTGCACAACATGACGGTCAAACCATTTACCAGACTGAACTTTTTGGTAAGCACGTTAAACAATTTTACTCCCTTCCGCAACATCACGAACATCCGGATGACCGCTGGCATATCAACCGGATCATCAATGAGGCCATTAACCAGGCCAATTCTGAACCAAAAGGACCGGTGCACATCAATGCCCCTTTTCGGGAACCCTTCTATCCGGTACCCGGAGAACCGTTTGGTTACAGCGAGGAGGTGCGCATCCTTGATGAACAGCACCGCATTTGTTTAGCCGATACGGAAAAGGAAAGTCTTGCCGTAGCCCTGCGGGCTTACAAAAATATACTGATTGTGGCCGGGCAACATGAAGGAGAGTCGGAACTAACTGAAACCCTGCAACAAACAGCAGGGCGCGTACCGCTGGTAACCAGTGTACTCTCCAACCTGCACCGGTTGCAGCACGGTATCCACTATCCCGATGCTTTTCTTAACAACCTTTCGGATGACGACCGCCTAACCGAACTGAAACCGGATTTACTAATCAGTTTCGGCAAATCGGTTGTCAGCAAGAACCTGAAACTCTTCCTAAGAAAATTTCCTGCACTGCCTCACTGGCATGTTCAGCCTTATCCAACCGCTACCGATCCGTTTCAAAACCTTACCCGAAACATCGTAGCGCACCCGAAGGACTTCTTTCAATTTTTCAACAAACTTTCTCTTTCGCTATCCAACCAGTTCCTTGAAAACTGGAAAGTCCGGGATCAACAAATCAGTCGGCAGATTA
>CAYNIH010000218.1:0-4656 GCA_964397115.1 uncultured Roseivirgaceae bacterium
CATCCCAGGTTTCGGTTAGCCGTTCGAGAAATTTCATGCCCTTGTCGGTAAGCTTGTAGTATTTCCGGGGCGGGCCCGATTTTGATTCCACCCATTTGTATTCCAGCAGGCCCGAATTTTTTAGCCTTGTCAGCAGGGGGTACAGGGTGCCTTCCACAACAATCATTTTGGCATTGGTGAGTTCATCCAGTAGGTCGGACGCATACACTTCGCCTCTCGAGATAATGTGAAGTACACAATATTCCAAAATACCCTTGCGCATCTGCACTTGTGTGTTCTCCAGGTTCATAACATCCGGCCTTTGTCAGCCGGTACTGGGCATCACCAAGTACTAAGCCAAAAGTTTCAATAGGCTATGGATGTTTGTTTTCATTGCAAAATCAAAGGTTTTAACCTGATCCGAAATCGGACGCCTATGCGCTACTGGTCATAATTGAACACTGAAAAATCAGAAGTGTACATTTTCAGGGCAAGTGCACGGGTATGGGCTGAGTAATACGATTGATAATCGTAAGCACCTGAATGCCGGTTAAGGTGGGGCAACTGCATGCCGTATCCGGCAAGGAACCGTTGCAGTTCTTCTGGTTGCTCAAGTTTAAACACCCGTATCGGGATTTTTCTCTTACGGTAGGCCTCGATAAAGCAGTGTTGCGGGCGGAAGTGCTGGTCTTTCAGTCGGTCGGGAATCTGGCTGATGCGGTGAACAAATTCAGCGAAGGAAATTGACTTGGGCAAAACCCCGAAGAGATAACCGTTGTAGAGGAAGTCGGTATCGGTTCGTTCAAAAAAATCGCGGTACACCGATACCAGCCGGTGCAGCGGATGACGAACCACGGTAAAGCCGGTGAGGTGGGTTAATTCAGAAGTTACTTCTCTCTCCAGCCAGCTGTCGGTAATCAGGTTTAGCTGGGTTGCCGTTAAGGTGTTGGGCAAAGCAGGAAAATTATTTTTTAAAACTGCAAACGAGCAAGAGGTGTTGGCGGCTTTGGGTAAGCGCACGTAAAACAGGTTTTTACCCCAAGCCTGCAAGTGGCCACCCCGGCTGCGCCATGCGTTTTTTATCAGTGCTCCGGAAGCCCGAAAGGACTGGGGCACAAAGCCCCCTGTGCCTGGCGTTGGACGGATCAGGATGTTTACCGGTAAAAAATCTTCAAGGCCTGTGAGTTGCTTTTCTCTTATTGTGGCAAAATCGGTTACCGGGCCCTGCAATGAACCCTGACGGGCAATCAGCGAGAGTAAGGTTACCAGGTTGGCCAATTTAAGTGTACTTGAGTTATAGATGGTAAAGCTATGAAATGCTGTAATATAGCCGGCTACTTACTTGAGTGAGCCAAAACGTATAAAAACCGTTCCTTCCGTATATTGCAGGTGAAGAAGTTGGCTTTCAGTAAAATATCGATGATTTGGCGTGGTTTGGTGCTGTTTTTTTTGTGGGGAACCATCGCCCCTGCTGTTGCGCAATTTGGTAACGAATGGATACGGTATAACCAGTTTTATTACAAAATACCGGTTGCCCAAACCGGCCTATACCGCATTACCTTTACCGACCTTCAAAATGCCGGCTTTCCGGTGGGCAGCGTTGATCCGCGGAGGTTGCAGCTATTTCATCGCGGTGAAGAACAGGCCATTTACATTGAAGGAGAAGACGATGCGGTGTTTAACGTTGCCGACTATATTGAATTTTATGGGGTAAAGAATGAAGGAACACCAGATACCGAGTTATATAAACCTGAATCCCATCAACCGCACAAATACCATAATCTTTTCAACGATACCACCTGGTATTTTTTAACCTACAATGTTTTGCAGGCAGGCAAGCGAATGCCTGTAACCTGGGAGGTAAACGTTTCGGGTATCCCGAAAGAAACTTCCCATGCAAACGAAAACCTGTTGGTTTTAGCCAATCAATATGCTACGGGTATCGCGTATGGGTCGCCACCCAACAATTTTATCCAAAATACTTTTTTCGATTTGGGCGAAGGCTGGACGGGTACCTTGCTCAGGCAAAACGAACATGCCGATTATATTCTACAGGATTTAACAAATCATGTGCAGGCAGATGGCACACCGGTGTTGGAAGTACAGGTGGTGAGCCGGGCCGATGTGCCGAATCGTGTAGAAGTTTACGCTGGTCCTAATGCTGCGGGCCTTCGGCTGCTAACAACACAAAACTTTTCGGGATTTTCTCCGGTTACACTTACGCTCCCAATCAACTGGACTGATATCGGTGTTGACGGTAACATGACCGTGCGGGTGCGGGCATTAAGCCAAGGCTCTGGCGCTGCACGCCTGAGCGCCTCGTATGTTAAACTGACTTTTCCGCAGTCGTACCTTGCCAGCGGTATAGCCGAAAAGTTCTTCAATCTGTATGAAAATCCATCGGGCAAATCCTATATCGAAATTCAAAGTGCACCGGTAGAAGCACGCCTGTTTGATGTAACCAACCCTTCCGATGTTATCTGGTATAAGCCGCCAACACCGGCCTCACCACTCCATCCGGTAATTTCCGGTACATCGGTATCCAGAAAACTCCTGCTTACGGCTGGGCCCCGAGCGGTTACCGGAATTAAGCGCGTGTCGTTCCGGCAAATTGATCCGCTGCAGCATGACTACATCATTATCAGCCATCCGCTGCTGAGGCAACCTGCCGGTAGCTATGCCGACCCGGTTACCGCGTACGCGGAGTACCGTGCTTCCGCAGAAGGCGGAGGGTATGATACACTAACGGTGAACATTGGCCAGTTGTACGATCAGTTTGGTTATGGCGAAACCACACCGCTGGCCATTTACCGGTTTATGAAATTTGTTACCGCTACCCATGTTCCCAGGTACTTATTTATTATCGGGAAGGGACTGGATCCTTCATGGAATTACTTCCGCAACCCCAATGCACCTGAATTTATTGTTCATAAAAACCTCGTTCCCTCGGCAGGCATGCCCGCTTCGGATATGTATTTTACCGTAGGCCTTGCCGGTACTACGCATGAGCCTGCCGTGCCCACAGGACGGATTTCGGCTACTTCGCCTGCACAGGTTGCTGCGTACCTCAATAAGGTAAAAGAAACTGAGTCGCTGCCGTTCGATGCCCTGTGGCGCAAACAATTGATTCACCTTAGCGGAGGAATTGCTCCAGGCGAAACAGATGCTTTCAGGGAATTTCTTGAGCAATTTGGTGATATCGCCAAAGGCCCTTACCTGGGTGGCAGCATAAAGGCACAGGCCAAGAATACTACCGAAGTGGGCGAACTCATTAACATTGCCGGAGAAGTAAATAACGGCACTAACCTCATCACCTTTTTCGGCCACAGTTCGCCAACGACCAATGACTTTGAAGTAGGATTCGTAACCGACCCGGTGCTCGGGTATAACAATGCCGGCAAGTACCCGATGTTCCTCATCAATGGCTGTAATGCAGCCGACTTCTTCACTACCACGCTGCGCTGGGGAGAAGACTGGGTGCTGGCTGCCAATAAGGGCGCAAAAGCATTTATGGCTCATACGTCATTCGGCTATACGGCTACCCTTCGAAAATATTCTGAAACGTTTTACACCTTGGCCTATGCCGATTCAACGTTCATGAAACAAGGGGTAGGCAATATTCAGAAGGAAGTGGCGCGCAGGTATATGCTCACCAGTTCGCCAACGGAAATTAACCTGACCCAAGTGAGCCAGATGTTGCTGTTGGGCGACCCTGCTGTAAAAGTTTTCGGAGCGCCCAAAGCCGATTATGAAGTGAATAGCAATTCACTTTCCGTTGAATCACTGAATGACGAACCGGTTACCGCCCTTACCGAAGAATTTTCATTGCGGCTCATCATCCGCAATTTTGGTCAGGCGCTGCCCGATACGCTTCCGGTGCGGCTAACGCGGACCTTTAACGACAACACCATTGAGGCTTACGATACCCTGTTCAACCCGGTGTTGAATTCCGATACGGTATCGTTCGTCATCCGCCAGCAAAAAAACACAGGGTTTGGCAGCAACACCTTTCGGGTGGAGATTGACCCGTACAACCAGTTCAGCGAATTGAATGAAGAAAATAACATTGCTGAAATTTCGGTATTCATTCCGCTGAACATCACACGCAACCTTTTTCCGTATGATTTCGCTATTGTCAATTCCAGCCATCCCACGCTTACGTTTTCCAGTTCGGATATCCTGGGTACAGCACGCGATTTTGAGCTGGAGGTTGACACCGCTGCTACTTTTGATAGCCCCTACCTCAAGCAATTCGTGGTTAACGGGGTAATTGCTGAAAAGACGATAAACCTGCTCGCGCAGGATTCATTGGTGTACTACTGGCGCACCCGCTTTAAGGATCCGCAACCCAGTGAAAGCACCGAGTGGGTGCAGTCGTCATTCAGTTATATCGCCAATTCACCCGAAGGATGGGCACAACTTCATTTTCCGCAGTACCTCAAAAATACTTCTGTCGGTTTGGTGAGCGATGCCGAAATTCGTTTGCTGAAATTTGAAGAAAATACGATTACCGTTGACATCCGCACCTTTGGCAGCAATCACCCTGCACCGCATACAGATGTTTCGGTTATAATCAATGGCAGCGAGTACAACCCCTCCACGTTTGTAGCCGTGTGCCGCGATAACACCATTAACCTGATCGCGTTCGACAGGAGCTGGATCAGCATCTCCGAGAGC
>CAYNIH010000219.1:0-4633 GCA_964397115.1 uncultured Roseivirgaceae bacterium
TAATCAGTTCGCGCGACTGTTGCACGGCCCAGCGGATGCCCACTTCTTTAGCTGCTGCATTATCCTTACACTTATCTACTTCATCGGCAAGTTCTTCCGGTATATCAATATGAAAAGTGGTGGGCAACACATTTATCTGCGATTTGGTGGTGATGGGCTTTATACCGGGTATAATCGGCACCTCAATGCCTGCCTCGCGGCAACGCTTTACAAAATCAAAGTATTTTGAATTATCAAAAAACATTTGCGTAACAATGTAATCCGCGCCCAGGTCCACTTTTAGTTTAAGGTATTTCAAATCGGTTTTGAGGTTGGGCGCGGCAAAGTGCTTTTCAGGATAACCGGCTACACCAACGCAAAAATCGGTTGGAGCGGTGTTGAGCAGTTCATCATCAAGGTAAATACCCTTATTCATGCTAACCACCTGCTGAAGCAATTCGGAAGCGTACCGGTGGCCGTCAGGCTCGGGCATAAACCTTCCTTCATTTTTAATGGCATCGCCCTGAAGAACCAAAACGTTATCGATTCCGAGGAAGTGCAGATCGATAAGCGCGTTTTCTGTTTCTTCTTTGCTGAACCCTCCGCAGATAATGTGAGGCACAGTATCAACCTTGTAATGGTTTTGAATGGCTGCACATATCCCCACAGTTCCCGGTCGCTTGCGTACCGAACGTTTCTCGAGCAGGCCGTTTTCTTGCTTTTTGTAAACAAATTCTTCGCGGTGGTAGGTCACATCAATGAATGGGGGTTTAAATTCCATCAGCGGATCCATGTGGTCAAACAGCGAACGGATATTCTCCCCTTTCAATGGCGGCAGTATTTCAATGGTAAAGAGGGTTTTACCATTGGCATTTTTCAAATGTTCGGTAACTTTCATATATTATTCTAAATCGTAAGTTAAATTTGGTGCGAGCCATCTTTCCACATCAGTAACTTTCATGCCTTTACGCTCGGCATATTCTTCAACCTGATCTTTTTCAATTTTTCCGAGACCGAAATAGCGAGCCTCCGGATGCGAAAAATAATAGCCGCTTACCGAGGCAGCCGGATACATGGCAAACGACTCGGTAAGCCGGATGCCCGCTGCTCGCTCGGCTTCCAGTATTTCAAACAAGGTTCGTTTTTCGGTATGATCCGGACATGCCGGATAGCCTGGAGCCGGACGGATGCCGGTGTACTTCTCGGCAATCAGTTCTTCGTTAGAAAAATGTTCATCTCGCGCGTACCCCCAGTATTCTTTCCTTACCTTTTCGTGCAGGCATTCGGCAAACGCTTCGGCCAGGCGGTCGGCCAGTGCTTTGGCCATTATTTCTGAATAGTCATCATGCGCAGCCCTGAAGCGATCAATCAGCTTCTCAAGGCCGATTCCTGCCGTTACGGCAAACATGCCGATGTAATCGTTTTTGTTCGATTCAATTGGAGCAATGAAATCAGCAAGTGAAAAATTGGGGAGCCCCGGTGCTTTTTTGTTTTGCTGCCTGAGAAAATGTAAGGTAGCAAACGGCTCCGAACCTTGCCTTTCATCAAATAATTTTACATCATCGGTAGAAGTGCCTGCAGCCCGATAAAATGCAACCACTCCGTTTGCCTGCAAACTTTTCTCTGTAATAATTGCATCCAGCATCTGCTCGGCATCATTGTATAATTTTTTTGCTTCCCCGCCCACTACCGGATCGGTAAGGATAGCCGGAAACCGGCCGGCCAGCATCCAGGTTTGAAAAAACGGTGTCCAGTCGATGTATGCCCGAAGTTCATCAAGAGGATAACCGGCCAATACTTTTTTACCCAGAAAGGCTGGAACGGGTGGGTGATACGCAGACCAGTTGATGGTAAATTGATTCTTGCGTGCCTCAGTCAGTGAAATATAATTTTTGTTTTCCTTACGGGCTTCGTGCTCTTGCCGAAGTTTATGGTATTCATCCTTTGTTTTCTTCTTAAAACCCAAGCGGGTAACGGCACTAATTAACTCGCTGGCCACCGGCACACTGCGGGAGGCATCCAGTACGTGTACCACGGGGCCGTCATACACCGGATCAATTTTAACAGCCGTATGAATACGTGAGGTAGTTGCTCCCCCGATGAGTAAGGGGATATTAAAATTTTCGCGCTGCATTTCCCTTGCCACATGCACCATCTCATCCAGCGAAGGGGTAATTAATCCGCTAAGCCCGATGATATCCACATTTTCATTTTTGGCGGTTTCGAGAATTTTTTCAGCCGGCACCATCACGCCCAGGTCAATCACCTCGTAATTATTGCAAGCCAGTACAACGCCCACAATGTTCTTACCAATGTCGTGTACATCACCCTTTACGGTAGCCATTAGAATTTTGGCAGCAGGTTTTCCGGTTTCACCGCTAACCCGCTTTTCTTCCTGAAGGTAGGGCTCCAGGTAGGCTACTGCCTTTTTCATCACCCGTGCACTTTTTACCACCTGAGGTAAGAACATTTTGCCAGCACCAAACAAATCGCCCACCACGTTCATGCCCGCCATTAACGGCCCCTCAATAACCTGTAACGGCTTGCCGTATTTCTGGCGGGCTTCTTCAGTATCTTCATCAATGTAATCGATAATGCCTTTTACCAGGGCGTGGGTAATGCGTTCTTCAACGCTTGCTTTCCGCCAGGCATCATCGGTCTCCCTTTTTCTAGCGGCACCCTTAACGGTTTCTGCAAATTCCAGCAGGCGCTCGGTGGCATCGTCTCTCCGGTTAAGCAGCACGTCTTCAACGTGCTCCAACAAATCTTTGTCAATTTCATCATATACCTCCAGCATGGTGGGGTTTACAATGCCCATATCCATGCCGTGCTGGATGCCGTGATAAAGAAATGCAGCGTGCATGGCTTCGCGCACTTTTTGGTTGCCGCGAAAACTGAACGATACATTGCTTACCCCACCGCTTACGTGCGCATGCGGCAGGTTTTCGCGTATCCAGCGGGCCGCTTTAAAAAAATCGAGGGCATAGTTGCGGTGCTCCTCTATTCCGGTGGCCACCGGAAAGATGTTGGGATCAAAAATGATGTCCTGTGGCGGAAAGTGCACCTTACTTACCAGAATGTCGTATGCGCGTTTGCAAATGCCTATGCGTCTTTCAAACGTGTCGGCCTGACCTTGCTCATCGAAAGCCATTACCACCACGGCAGCTCCATAGCGCCTGACCAGTTTGGCCTGGCGGATAAATTCTTCTTCCCCGGCTTTAAGACTTATTGAATTGACGATTCCCTTGCCCTGCAAACACTTAAGCCCGGCTTCAATTACTTCCCATTTGCTGGAGTCGATCATCACCGGCACGCGGGCAATTTCGGGTTCGGAGGCCATCAGGTTGAGAAATTTCACCATGGCGGCCTTTGAATCGAGCATGCCTTCGTCCATATTCACATCAATCACCTGGGCTCCACCCCTCACCTGGTCAAGCGCAACTTCCAGGGCTTCATCAAACTTGTCTTCCTTAATCAACTTAAGGAATTTTGCCGACCCGGTAACGTTGGTCCGTTCGCCAATGTTGATAAAATTCGATGCCGGAGTAATGATTACCGGTTCGAGTCCGCTTAGTTTTAGTCGGTAGTCCATTTTTTTTTCGGTCAACGGTCAACAGCTTTTCGGTTAACGGTCCACGGTTTTTCGGTTAACGGTCTGACAACTGAATACTGTTGACTCTCCGTGGAGCATACTTCCCGGCCACTTCCGCAATTTTCCTGATATGGTCGGGTGTTGTTCCGCAGCAGCCGCCAACGATATTGACCAGCCCCTCTTTTAAGTATTCTTCGATCTGCGCGGCCATTTCATCGGGCGATTGGTCGTAGTGACCAAACTCGTTGGGAAGACCAGCATTCGGGTAGGCACTTACAAATGCGTTTGCTTCTTTGGCCATTACCTGAAGGTAGGGACGCAACTGATTGGCGCCCAGCGCGCAGTTCAACCCAATGCTTAACAAAGGTACATGAGAAACCGAGATCATAAAGGCTTCGGTGGTCTGACCTGAAAGTGTACGGCCGCTGGCATCCGTGATGGTACCTGATACCATAATGGGAACGGTGCGTTGAGCATGTTCCTCAAAATACTTTTCAATGGCAAACAAAGCTGCCTTGGCATTGAGCGTATCGAAAATCGTCTCCACCAGCAGCAGGTCAACCCCGCCCTCCATCAACCCAGCGGTTTGGTCATAGTAAGCATCAACCAGTTCATCAAACGTTATGGCCCTGTAGCCCGGGTTATTTACGTTGGGAGAAATGGAAGCCGTTTTGTTTGTAGGACCAAGCGCACCGGCAACAAACCGCGGTTTTGAAGGATGAGCCTGTGTAAATTCATCGGCAACCTGCCGGGCAATTTTTGCCGATTCATAGTTGAGTTCATAAGCGAGCGGCTCAAGCCGGTAATCGGCCTGGGCAATGGAAGTGCTGCTGAAGGTATTGGTTTCAATGATGTCGGCACCAGCCTCAAGGTATTGCCGGTGTATGGTTTTAATGATGTCGGGCCGGGTAATAGAAAGCAGATCGTTATTGCCTTTAAGCGGATGGGGATGATCCTTGAACCGGTTTCCACGGAAGTCCTCCTCACTCAATGCGTACCGTTGAATCATGGTACCCATGGCTCCATCCAGTACCAGGATCCGTTCATTTAAAATTTCGCTGA
>CAYNIH010000220.1:0-4617 GCA_964397115.1 uncultured Roseivirgaceae bacterium
CCGCAACGGCTTAATGCTCCTGATCGGGGTAATGCTGGCGGTAGGAATTGCACTGGTTTTACTGGCAGACGGAATGTTCGATGCCACCGCTACTCTTGATTTGAATCAACTGGTTGTGGTGAACAAATACCTGGATTGGGAACTTCCGGAAATTCCATTTAACGGAAAACTAATCGTAAACCTGATCATTATTGCCAACATTGCATTGGCCTTCATTGTACTGGACCGGGCCGTGCTTAAACCCTGGTTTGAGCGAAGAAGAAATATGCCCGTTATGTAATTATTGTGAACTCTCCTTTTGTCGGGGACAATCCACTTTCCAATCCTTGGCCAGAGCCAGCTTGCCCTCTTTAGCTTTCTTTACCAGGGCATCCTTGTTTTCTTTACAACCATTGTCAACGTAACGGTATGGGATACCATTTATCATGAAGTTATAATGGCATGTCTTTGTAGAATGTTGCTTTCGCATGCAAACCAGTTCCACCTCATCTTCGGTAAGGGGTATCATCCCTGCTACAGCCGCTGCAATAGCCAGCACTACTGTTCGTATGAAGAACGTTTTCATGCCACAAATATAATTGGTGCACCAATGAAAAACCCCGCTTCTTGCGGGGTTCATGATTTATGTAATAAAAACAAAATTAATAACGATAATAATCCGGTTTAAAAGGTCCCTGCTTTTCAACCCCGATGTACTTGGCCTGTTTGTCATTAAGCTGTTCAAGTTCAACTCCAATTTTGGCCAGGTGAAGCCGGGCTACTTTTTCATCGAGGTGCTTGGGCAGCGTGTACACCTTGTTCTCGTAATTATCTGCATTATTCCAAAGTTCAATCTGCGCGAGGGTTTGATTGGTAAACGAGTTGGACATAACAAACGAAGGGTGGCCGGTGGCGCAGCCCAGGTTAACCAGCCTGCCTTCGGCCAGTAAGATTATCTGGTTTCCGTTTTTCAGCGTGATGAGATCGACCTGGGGTTTGATGGTATCCCACTCCCCGTTTTTGCGTAGCCAGGCCACGTCAATCTCGTTATCAAAATGCCCGATGTTGCAAACAATGGTTTTGTCTTTCATCTTCATGAAGTGGCGGTCAACCACAATGTCACAGTTGCCGGTTGCCGTAACCACAATGTCCACTTCGCCAACCACATCATCTAATCTTTTAACCGCATAGCCGTCCATGGCAGCCTGAAGGGCACAGATCGGGTCAATTTCGGTTACAATCACACGGGCACCCGCTCCGCGCAGCGAAGCGGCCGAGCCTTTGCCTACATCGCCATATCCGGCAACTACGGCCACCTTACCGGCCATCATGATATCGGTTGCCCTGCGGATGGCATCGACCAATGATTCCTTGCAGCCATATTTATTATCAAACTTTGATTTCGTTACCGAGTCGTTAATGTTAATGGCCGGTAACGGAAGTTTGCCGTTCTTTTCGCGTTCCATCAGGCGGTGCACACCGGTGGTCGTTTCTTCGGAAATACCCCTTATGCCCTGCACCAGTTCAGGGAAGCGGTCAAGCACCATGTTGGTAAGGTCACCGCCATCATCGAGGATCATATTGAGCGGCTTACCGTCTTTAAAGGCGAAGAGGGTTTGCTCAATGCACCAGTCGAACTCTTGTTCATTCATGCCCTTCCAGGCAAAAACCGGTATTCCGGCTGCCGCAATGGCAGCGGCAGCATGGTCCTGGGTTGAAAAAATATTGCAACTTGACCAGCTTACCTCAGCCCCCAATTCAACCAATGTTTCAATGAGCACAGCCGTTTGGATGGTCATGTGGAGGCAGCCGGCAATACGGGCTCCTTTTAATGGCTTTTTAGGGCCATATTCCTCTCTAATGGCCATCAGGCCGGGCATCTCGGCTTCGGCCAATTTGATTTCCTTGCGGCCCCAATCGGCCAGCGAAATGTCTTTTACCTTGTATTTCAATGTTTCAACCATGTTTTTAAAATTTACTGCTTTTAAGAACGCGCCAAAACCCTACTTGTTCAGGCACCGCGGTACAAAAATACCACAAAGGTTTTAAAATACCTTGTGGCCTTAAACCGGTTTAATGAACAAACCTCTTCATCCAGGCCACGGCCGCTTCAACCGAATTAAAATTTCTTAATTCTATTGCCAATTCAGCAGTTATAGCCTGCATGCGCTTATAGTATTCGCTTCGGATCGGATCGGTAAAGCCAATGGTAGCTATCCGAACTAGTCCATTCTGGTGGGCCGCTTTCAATACGGTGTTGATGAACCATTGCTGGTCTTCAGCAGGCACCACCCCTTGGTTGCGGAGGTCGGCAATCCACCCGGGTGTATTGTATGTTTTAATCGTTTGAAGAACGGTTTCAAATACCCGGTGGTAGTCATCGCTGGCAATATTACGCTTCCATATAATAACCGTATTATTGATGGTGGCATCGTAATACAGCAGCGCTGATTCGTTCTCAAAAAATACCTGCTTGTCGACATCGGAAGGGACGGGTAATATGAGCCGGAACATGGTTCCTTTATCTAACTCGCTTTCAATTTCCACCTTGCCGCCCATAATCTCCAACTGGGTTTTAACCAAGTAAAGGCCGAGCCCTTTGCCAGGCACGTGATGATGAAACCGCTTATAAAGCCTGAACAAATTTTCACGCTGCGTTTTTAAATTAATACCCAGGCCATTGTCGCTGATTTCAATTATGGTTTTATCGGGATGCACCAGGTAACTCCGGGCACTTACCACCAACTCCCTGTTGGGCGACCGGTATTTCAGCGCATTGCTTACCAGGTTATAGAAAATGCTTTGTACCATCGGGCGGATCGCAAAAAGGTAAGGGGCCTTTTCAAAGTTGGTTATCTGCCCGGTTGGTTCAACACCTACACCGGCAAGCGACCAGGCTTTGTCCCACTCTTCTTTTATAGCTATACGCTCCCGTACTCGATACAAGTCGTTGCGAATGTCAATAATTTGACTCAGATCTTTTAAGATTGTATCAAGCTCGCCAGCCGATTGGTGAATAAATTTTGTGAGCGATTCAATTTCATTTAATTCTTTTGCAAACCGGACCAGGTTGGTAAGCCCAAGCAGCCGGGCTACCGGGCCTCTTAAGTTGTGCGAAACGGTGAAGGAGAACTGCCGGAGCTAATTGTTTGCTTTAACCAATTCTTCGTTAGTGGCCACCAGGTCAGCACTTTTTTCTTTTACCATCTGTTCCAGTTCAAGATTATACCGGTGCAAGGTTGTGCGCTGCTCACTGATTAGCCGGTTAGCCTGCTCCAGCATTTCGTGGTTGGTTTGCAATTCCTCGTTTTGCTGTTGCATCTCCTCATTCTGAGCCTCCATTTCCTGTGTGAGGGCCTCCAGCTTTGTATTACGGATTAATAACAGATTATTTACCTGTTGTATTTCGGCCAGCACACGTTTAAGTTCAAGTGAAACCCGGTAATTTCTCCATTTCAAAATGAATATTGCGGTCAACAGGGCAACGAATGATATAAAGACGATGTAATTGATGTAATAATATGATTCAACGGTAAAGCCACGCTGGTAATACCCTAAACCAAACAGGTTGTGAATGGGATCAAAAAAAATCAGGCTTATAAAGGTAAAAGTCAGTACTACACCGATTTTTATATATTCACGGATATCAAAAACAATTGCCGGCAATACGGTAGTTATTAACAGGATAAACCGGCTATCAAAATACGTGATGTAGGATTGCCGGGGTTCCAGCAGTTTACCCAGTAAAGTAATGACCATGGTCATCACTACCGGAAGGAGGCAGAAGAGCAAGCGGCCGGCATGGCTGAATCCAAGCCTGTTTAAACCAATTACTGCTCCAAATAAGAAGCACACCCCCACAATCAGCCACAGGGTGATACCCCAGCCAAACAAGAAATAAAGGATAAAAGCCAGAATCAGGCTAAGGCTGGCAAATACGGCAGACAGAATATTGGTAATGTAAATGAAGTGCGTTCGTTCATCTAAGTCCAGTACCGGGGATTTGAAAATGGAATAAAAAGTTGACAAAGAAAATAAGGTTTTTTGCCCGATTGACCAAAAATAAGCAATCTACTTCTGACCTTCCAACTGCCTGTGGATCAGGATGGAAGTCCAGATACTGGTGTTACCCTTATCCATGCGGGTCCACACCGGAACGATTATCTCATTAAATGCCGAAATACCAATATAGTGGCCAAGGGGCGCATCAGGTGTTGGTGTAAAAGGCGATTCGCTGATCCGGGCATTTTTAAAACTCGTTCCATTGTCGGTTGACCAGGCCAGGTACACGTCTGTGCGATTGTCATCGTAATTACTCCTGTCGTAAAAAACGATATAAATAAATCCCGTGGAGGGATCAACTGTCATGGCCGGCATAAACTGATGGCCTTTGCTTTCGGTATGAATGCGCATGGGTGTTGTCCAGTTATCGCCCATATTGAACGATCGCATAAACCAGATGTCGGCATCGCCTTCCCCATCATCTGTCCATACCAGGTATAACGCTCCGCTGTAAGTGCTTCTGCTTTGATCGCAAACCAGCACGGGCAACCCATTTGCCTGTTTTAAACCGGGGATGTTCATGGCCCAGCCTCCCGGCTGATTAGTCAATACTATATCGTTGGTAAGCCAGGTAGA
>CAYNIH010000221.1:0-4594 GCA_964397115.1 uncultured Roseivirgaceae bacterium
TTTTGATCACATGCTGGATCAGGTAGCCCGCCACGGAAACCTTGATCTGGCGATAACTGCAAAGGGCGATTTACATGTGGATGAACACCACACCATAGAAGACACTGCCCTTGCCCTGGGCGAAGCCATTGCCAGCGCATTAGGAAGTAAACGCGGTATTGAGCGCTATGGCTTTGTACTTCCGATGGACGATTGCCTGGCCCAGGTGGCTATTGACTTTGGCGGAAGGCCCTGGATGGTATGGGATGCTGAATTCAGGCGCGAGAAAATCGGTAATGTGCCCACCGAAATGTTTCCGCACTTTTTTAAATCATTTTCTGATACGGCAAAGTGCAACCTGAACATCAAAGCAGAGGGTAAAAATGAACACCATAAAATCGAAGCTATTTTTAAAGCATTTGCAAAAGCGATAAAGATGGCTATACGAAAGGAAGGAAATGAATTACCGAGTACAAAGGGAATGTTATAAAAAGGTACGGGGTACGAGATACGGGTCCCAGAACCAGAAATTAAGACAAAATGAAAACAATAATCCTAAAATACAACGCAGGCAACATTCAATCCGTAGCGTACGCGCTCGAGCGGTTGGGAGTTAACTTTGAAATAACCGATGATATTGAAAAAATTCAATCGGCTGATAAAGTGATTTTTCCGGGAGTTGGTGAGGCGAGCACCACCATGGCATATCTTAGAAGCAAAAAGCTTGATCAGGTAATTCCGCAGTTGAACCAGCCGGTGTTAGGAGTTTGTTTAGGCATGCAACTAATGTGCAACTATTCGGAAGAAAATGATACCCCATGCCTGGGTATATTTGACGAACCCGTAAAGAAGTTTGAGGCCACAAGGGAATTTAAAGTGCCGCACATGGGCTGGAACAGGCTTACGCCAACCAACGGCTGGCCCGAAGCAGCTATTCAGCCATGCGCCATGTACTTCGTGCACAGTTATTATGTGCCGGTTAATAAATTCACAACAGCCATTTGCGAGTATGGCATTCCTTTTAGTGCGGCCATGAAAAAGGATAATTTTTATGCGGTGCAGTTTCATCCGGAAAAATCTGCTGAAGCGGGCGAGCAAGTACTAAAAAGTTTTTTACTAATATGACTCAGCCAAAACTGAAAGTAATTCCGGCCATAGACCTGATTAACGGAAAATGCGTGCGGCTAGTCCAGGGCAACTTCGGAAAGGTTACCGTTTATAACGAAGATCCGTTGAAAGTAGCGAGGCAGTTCGAGGATGAAGGCTTTGAATACCTGCACCTGGTTGACCTTGACGGAGCCCGGCAAGGAAGCGTAGCAAACTGGAAAGTGCTTGAAAAAATTGCCGAACAAACCGCCTTGAAAGTTGACTTTGGCGGAGGCGTAAAAACGGAAGAGGAAATAGAAAGGCTTCTCGGGTTGGGCGTACACTACATCAATGTTGGAAGCTTGGCCATACTGCAGCCCGACCAGTTTTCAGCCTGGCTGAAGCAATTCGGGCCAGATAATTTCATTCTCAGTGCCGATGTACAGAAAGAAACTGTACAATTCTCAGGATGGCAGGAAAAGTCAAAACTAAATGTATTTGAATTCATCCGGTCCTTCATCAAGGACAGCTTACAGCACGTTACCTGTACGGATATCCAATCGGATGGCATGTTAGCCGGTCCGAATTTCGGATTGTACAAAAAACTGAAATCGCGCTTTCCTCATCTGCAACTCATTGCCAGCGGTGGAGTTAGCTCGCTGGATGACATCTTGCGGCTGAAGGCGCTAAAACTGGCTGGAGTAATTATTGGCAAAGCCCTGTATGAAAAAAAAATAACACCCATCGAATTAAAACAGGAGGACCTGATCTGATATGCTGTCGAAACGCATCATCCCTTGCCTTGATATAAAAAACGGCCGTACGGTTAAGGGTGTCCATTTTACCAATTTGCGCGATGCCGGAGACCCGGTGGAGTTAGCCGCGGCCTATGCAAAACAAGGAGCCGATGAGTTGGTTTTCCTCGATATATCCGCATCACAGGAGGAGCGCAAAACCCGTGTTGACTGGGTAAAAGCCGTGGCCCGCCAGATAAGCGTTCCGTTTACCGTGGGCGGAGGCATTTCAACGTTACACGATGTGGCCAGCCTGCTCGAAGCAGGAGCCGACAAAGTGAGCGTAAATTCTGCCGCAGTAACCAACCCTAACCTGTTGGATGAACTGGCGAAGGAATTTGGTTCACAATGCCTTGTACTGGCTATTGATGCCCGAAAGATTGATAATGCATGGATTGTTCATACGCATGGCGGCAGTAAACCTGCCGATAAAAAACTCTTTAGCTGGGCAAAGGAAGGCCAGCAGCGCGGGGCCGGAGAAATTCTATTTACCAGTATGGATCACGATGGAACAAAAAAAGGATTTGCAATTGACCCGCTGGAAAAGTTACACGAACTGCTAACCATCCCGGTAATTGCCTCAGGCGGAGCCGGTACCATCGGTCACTTTGCCGATGTTTTTGCGCTGGCAAAAGCCGATGCCGCCCTTGCCGCCAGCGTATTTCACTTTGGCGAGATACGGATACCGGAACTGAAAACTTTTTTACAAAAACACAACATCTCCGTACGACTATGAAACCCATCTTCAATAAAAACCATGGATTAATTCCCTGCATTGTACAGGATGCCGCTACGCTGAAAGTGCTGATGTTGGGTTATATGAACGAAGAAGCCCTCGCAAAAACACAGTCAGAAAAACGGGTAACCTTCTTCAGCCGCTCAAAGGAGAAATTATGGACAAAGGGCGAGACTTCAGGCAATTTCCTCGAGGTAGTAGATATACTAGCCGATTGTGATGCAGATACCTTATTGATTAAAGCCAGTCCAACCGGACCGGTTTGCCACACCGGGGCTGATACGTGCTTTAATGAACGCAACACCTCGTTTAGTCTAAAGGAACTTGAAGCCATCATTCACGCACGAAAAGCCAATCCAAAAGAAGGATCATACACCAACTCATTACTCCAGGCCGGCATAAACAAAGTTGCACAAAAAGTGGGCGAAGAGGCTGTTGAACTGGTGCTTGAAGCAAAAGACCAAAACGATGATTTATTCTTAGGCGAAGCAGCTGATTTGATCTACCATTTTCTGGTATTGCTGGCGGCTAAAAACAAAACCCTTGCAGACGTGGAGGAGGTGCTGAAAAACCGTCATCGATGACACCCCTAACGGTCTTTCCGTTTCAAGCATTCGGGTTCCTAATTGATTTATCCCGAAACTTAAAGTAATGGCATTGTCAACCAGCTTACATTGCTGCGCTTTTTGGTTAACGGGCAGAGGCCTAACTTTCAGCATGAATATACCCGAAACCAAAATCATTAATGGATTTCCGTTTGTACGTCATGTAATGGAGATCTACCCGGAGCAGGAAGTTGTAAACCGATGCAAAGCATTTTACGAATGGATGAACCAGCGCAGAACCGTTCGTGATTTTTCTGACAGACCCGTTCCCCGTGAGGTAATCGATTATCTTATTCTCACTGCCTCTACTGCCCCAAGCGGAGCACACAAACAACCCTGGATGTTTTGTGTCGTTGAAAGTGCGGAGATCAAGAGAAAAATCAGGGAAGCAGCCGAGAAGGAAGAGTATGAAAGTTATCATGGTCGGATGAGCGAAGAGTGGTTAAACGCCATCAGGCCGTTGCAAACCGGTTGGCAAAAACCATTTTTGGAAACCGCTCCCTGTCTGATTGTCGTGTTTAAAAAACTCTATGATCTTAACGCGGATGGTTCAAAAAGTACAAATTATTATGTGAGTGAATCCGTTGGCCTGGCCTGCGGATTTTTACTTGCAGCCATACACCATGCGGGGTTGGTTGCCTTAACCCACACGCCAAGTCCGATGAACTTCCTAACCAGAATTTTAAACCGCCCTGAAAACGAACGGCCGTTTTTACTTATCCCGGTAGGCTATCCTGCCGAAGAAACCTTTGTTCCTAAGCTGCAGCGAAAGGAACTGCAGGATATTACTGCGTATTATTAATTTTTGACCGTACGCTTTACGGCAGCGATGTTACATGCGGAAAGAAAGTCAAAAAGTATTTTACTTATAATTGTTATTCTTGGGATAAACTCTAACGTAAGTTAGTTTATACGTAATAACAACGTCATTCTTTGTTTCGGTGTAAATGCCATCCAGAATATCCGGTTTATTCTTATCATAGAGGAATGTAAAGGTGAGCACCTTTCCTTTTGGTTCAAAATGCTTATAGATAAACCCTCCACCCTCAGCCAATCCGTTCAGCTCGGCAACAATCGGGTAGCGGGGGGCATTTTTGTCTTCCAATGAAATCTCAACGTACTCTGTATTAGAACCCGGCCAATCCTTTAAAATAGCCACGCGCGCATAATTATCCTTTCGCTCAATGGTACGTTCCCGCTCAACCGATGACAACAACGTTTTTCCTGTTCGAATCACTTCGCCTGAAACTGTATAGATGCCCTCAATGGAGGGCTCATCACCATGGGTTTTGGCAATATACCTTCTTATCATCCCTTCCAAATCTACCTCCTCATATATTGATGTTTTAGGTTTCACTGGTTTAACCGGTGTTCCCATGTATAAGCAGGAAGCC
>CAYNIH010000222.1:0-4571 GCA_964397115.1 uncultured Roseivirgaceae bacterium
GAAGACTTTTCCTACAGCCAGGTGAAAGGAAAAGGGCAGTTTATCCCGAAAGTAATTAACGTGGTTAACTGCTGGGAAGATACCATTGAAATTACACCCGGTAAACCTTCGCAGGTTACCGGCAAGGCTGCGCTGCTAAGCCTGAAACAGGCCGCACAGGATCTTAAAGAAGGGTTACTGGATGCCCTGGTTACCGCCCCAGTTGACAAGAGCACCATTCACAGCGAGGAATTTCCGTTTAGAGGACATACTGAATTCCTGGCCGACTACTTCGGTACCTCCGATTACCTGATGCTGATGGTAAGCCACAACCTTCGCGTTGGCCTGGTAACCGAACACCTTCCGGTCAAGGAAATCCCCCTGATGATTACGCGCGAACGGGTTACCATCAAGCTGATGATCCTGGAACAAACCCTTCAAAAGGATCTTGGGATAGCCAAACCTAAAATAGCCATGCTGGGGTTAAACCCCCATGCCGGTGATGGTGGCCTGATTGGCCAGGAAGAAGAAGCCATCCTCAGGCCGGTTATCAGCGAAATGAAGAACAAGGGTAAACTGGTTTACGGTCCCTTTGCTGCCGATGGATTTTTTGCCTCCGGCCAGCATGCCCGGTATGACGGCATCCTGGCCATGTACCACGACCAAGGATTAATTCCCTTTAAGACGCTGGCTTTCGAAAGCGGGGTGAATTTTACAGCCGGATTGCCGGTTATCCGCACTTCGCCCGACCACGGCACCGGTTATTCCATCGCAGGGAAAAATCAGGCTCACGAAGGATCCATGCGTCAGGCTATTTATACGGCAATGGATATCGTTAAAATTCGCAGCGAACTGTCGGCAGAAAAATAAATGCAAATACCTACGAAGCCTTCCGGTAAACGGAAATGCAACAATCCAAAGTAATAATTTGTTTACTTTTAGTTCTTGGTTATGGATATCATTACCCAGAAACAACTGAATATGCTTATTCAACTGGCGGAAGCAGACAAACACTTCGCCAGAATTGAACGGGAAATGATTTTTAAGATTGCCCGCGAACGGAATTTTCCGGACGAGATGGTGCAGAACCTCATCAAAAACCCGCAGCCCATTGAAACGCTGGGGGCGCTGTCGCCAGACCAAAAATTTGAATACCTTATTTCGTCCATTGACCTGGTTTTTGCCGACCACCACATTTTTGAGAGCGAAGTACTTTTCTGTAAAAACATTGCCATTAAACTCGGCTTCAAAAAGGGAGTAGTGGATTATTTTGTGGAGAATTACGGCAAGAAAACCCGTGATGAATTCAAAGCAGTGGCCCTCTCGCAGTACATGTAATAACCTTCCAACCCCCTGCTCTTTTTTATTATCTCAGTAATTCTCCTAAATTTGCCGACCCGTTTTGGGCCTGAAAGGAGGTTTTGGGTTGGATCCGTACAGCGTTCATATTCAAGGCTTAAGCTATGCCATTCACCACTTTCATTACGATTTTGGCGATGCGTTTTTTAAGCAATACGGACAAGGGATCCTGTCGCACGGAACATTCCATGCCGAGGTAGCCCTCGATAAACGCGAAACCTTTATCGAAGCCACCTTTCAGATTAAGGGCAATGCCCGCCTGGTGTGCGACCGAAGCCTGGACGAATACGATCAACCGATGGATATTACCCGGAAGATGATATTCAAGTTCGGGGAGGAGGATAAGGAAATCAGTGAAGACGTACTGATGATCCACCGGAACACCGATACATTGAAACTGGGCCAGTACCTGTTTGAATTTATTGGTCTGGAAGTACCGATGAAAAAACTACATCCACGGTTTCGCATCGAAGACGACACCGAAGGCATTGTGTACACCTCCGGTGAAGAACACGGTGTTGACCCGCGATGGGAAGCATTAAAGAAACTGAAGAATTAATTTTTATAGCGTATGCCAAATCCGAAACGTAAAACCTCGAAAACCCGCAGAGACAAGCGTAGAACACACTATAAGGCCATAGCCAAGCAAATGGTGATTTGCCCGACTACCGGTGAGCACCACCTGCCCCACCGCGCCTACTGGCACGAAGGCAAATTGTACTACAACGGCAAAGTGGTGTTAGAGAAGGAAGTTCTTGCCTAATGCTGCCGGCAGTTACACGGTGGTCTCCCCAGTGTTGTGAGCGAAAGAAACCGTTTGCTGCCTACATGCAAACCAACAGCTCGATTTCATCGGGCTTTTGTTTTTTGTAAACCAAACAGAACATGCTCAAGGCAACACCCCTATGAAAACCATCCACGCAGCCATTACCGGAGTGGGAGGATATGTCCCTGATTACATCCTTACCAACAAGGAACTTGAAACCATGGTCGATACCAACGATGAATGGATCACCACCCGCACCGGCATTAAAGAAAGAAGGATACTGAAAGGCGAAGGACAGGGAACTTCCTTTATGGTTACCAAAGCCGTTCAGGAACTGCTGCAAAAAACCAAAACCGACCCAAAAGAAATTGATGCCATCATTGTGGCCACGGTTACGCCCGATATGCCATTCCCGGCAACGGCCAACCTGGTGGCCGACCAGGTAGGAGCAATCAACGCCTTCAGCTATGACTTAAGTGCTGCCTGCTCCGGGTTTCTGTATGCCCTTACCACGGGGGCAAAGTACATTGAGTCGGGATCGTACAAGAAAGTGATCGTTGCCGGGGCAGATAAAATGTCGTCAATTATTAATTATAAAGATCGTACCACCTGTGTAATCTTTGGCGATGGCGGAGGTGCTGTTCTGTTGGAATCAACTTCAGAAAACCTGGGTGTGCTGGATTCCATCCTGCGCAGCGATGGTTCCGGAGCGGTTTACCTGAATATGAAAGCCGGTGGCAGCCGGATGCCCGCAACCCACGCCTCCGTTGATGCCAACCTGCACTATGTGTTTCAGGACGGCCAGCCGGTATTTAAATTTGCCGTTACCAAAATGGCCGATGTTTCGGCCGAAATTGCCGAAAGAAACCAGCTAAAAGCCAATGACATTCAATGGCTCGTACCCCATCAGGCCAACAAGCGAATCATTGATGCCACCGCTAACCGCATGGGCATTGGCGAAGAGAAGGTAATGATGAACATTGAAAAGTACGGCAACACTACAGCCGGCACCATTCCCTTGTTATTATGGGATTATGAAGGCAAACTGAAAAAAGGCGACAACCTTATCCTGGCAGCCTTTGGCGGAGGGTTTACCTGGGGGGCTATTTATGTAAAGTGGGCATACGATGGCGCAGCAATAACGAACAAAAAATAAATGTAACTTAAGTCGTTTTTTTTATGGCAACTATAGCAGACCTGAGCAGAGGAAACTACATACGCTACAATGGCGAAATTGTGCAGGTAGAAGAATTGCAACACCGCACACCCGGCAATCTGAGGGCTTTTTACCAGGTGAAAATGCGCAATGTTCGTAACGGTAAAGTGCTGGAAAACCGATTCAGACCCGGTGATGAAGTGGACCAGTTGCGCGTGGAAACCAAAGAATACCAATACCTGTACAGCGATGGCGACAGCCTGGTGTGCATGGATAATGAAACTTTTGACCAGATTTATCTTGACAAAGCGTTACTGGGTGATTCAGCACGGTTTATTAAAGAAGGAGTAACCCTGCTGATCGCCTTTGAAAACGGTACCCAGCCCATAACGGCCGAAGCGCCCGCCCACGTTATCCTTCAGGTTCAATACACTGAGCCAGGCGTGCAAGGCGACACCGCCACGCGAACGCTCAAGGCGGCAACCCTGGAAAACGGTACGGAAATACGCGTTCCGCTCTTTATCAACACCGGTGATAACATTAAAGTAGATACCCGCACCGGTGAATATGTTGAACGAGTTAAATAATCGGCAAATGGCAAAAGCACAAAAGGGAAACAACGGCCCCAAGCACACACCTCAGCGTACTTCAGCCAAACCAGCAACTAATCCTGCAGCAATGAAAACATCCGAAATCCGCGACCTCATCGACTTCATTTCCAAATCCGGGTTGAACGAGGTGAATATCGAAACCAGCGAGTTGAAACTTCACGTGAAACGCGAACCCGACCAAAAAGTACTGAAATCGGCTGCACCGCTTGTTGCCGCACCGGTTGCACCGGCAGTTGCACCGGCTTCTATGCCTGTTGCCGCTCCGGCCGCACCCCTTCCCAAGCCGGCACCTGCTGCAGAACCCGCCTCCGGCAAGAAAACCGTGGAGATCAAATCGCCAATGATTGGAACCTTTTACCGTTCGGCCAACCCCGACTCACCTCCCTTCGTTTCCGTTGGCGACAAAGTTACCAAAGGCCAGACGGTGTGTATCATTGAAGCCATGAAGTTGTTCAACGAAATTGAGTCGGAAGTATCAGGAACCATCGTAAAAGTGCTGGTTGAAAATGCCACACCGGTTGAATACGACCAGGTGCTTTTCCTGGTAGAACCGGATTAATTTCAGGTCATAAGTCAAAAGAAAAGGAATTGACCGGCCTTTAAGGGACAAAAGCATCCATTTTGAAACAAAAATTTTGAGCTTCAGGATATGTTTAAAAAAATATTAATCGCCAACCGCGGAGAAATTGCATTACGGGTT
>CAYNIH010000223.1:0-4562 GCA_964397115.1 uncultured Roseivirgaceae bacterium
GCGGCAAAATGGGTAAAGACTGGCGGGTTGGCATAATGAATTTGCAAACGAAGGAAACCGAATCACTTGGATTACCTGCCCAAAACTACACCATGGCCATCGTGCAGCGGCAGGTACTGGCCCGGTCAAATGTCGATTTCTTTATCGTAAACAAACAGTCTCTCGGAGTGAATGAAGAATACGATCCGGATAAATTCTATCACCCCAGCATGGTTTATGAAACGATTAACGGAACGGACACCCTGCGCCAACTGAATACCTATAACCGTGTTTTCGGGTTTGATTTTAACATCAACTCCAAAGACACGCGATTTCGTGGAGACATTTATTACCATCAGTCTATTGACGATTTTAATACCACCGATCGGTATTCGGCAGGAACCTTTCTCGGCTACTTCGGCCGAAACCTTGCCGTGATGGGGGCGGTGCAGTTGATTGGAAAAAATTACAGTGCCGAAACTGGGTTTGTTCCTGCCCTCGATGTATATCCCGGCTTTACCGGAAGTTTTGCCCGCGTAGAATACCTGACCTATCCGAAAAGCAAAATGGTGGCAAATCATGGTCCGTTTGCCGAAGGAAACTGGAGCTTTATTCCCGGGGGGCTCAATACCGACCAGAGTTATAGTGCAGGGTATGCAATTTCATTTCTCAATACAGCCTCGGTTTTTATCAGCCTGCAGCATACCTATCAATACCTTACGCAGGATTTTAACCCGATAGGTGGCGAACAGGATTTTCTGGCAGGCGAGGAATATTCGTGGAATGAAATTCAGTTGGAATACCAATCGGATAACCGAAAACTTTTCAACTACCGTGTTGAAGGAATTGCTGGCGGATTCTATACCGGTGGCGGTTTTGTTATCAATGGCGAGATGAATTACCGCTACCAACCCTACGGCAGCCTGGGTATTCGTTTCAGTTACAACGATGTTGACCTTACCGGTGATTATGGTAAGGCTCAACTTTTCTTAGTGGGCCCACGTCTCGATTTAACATTCACCGATAACCTGTTTTTGACAACGTTTGTACAGTACAATAACCTTGAGGATAACATGAACCTGAATGCCCGGTTTCAGTGGCGGTTTAAGCCGGCCTCCGATTTTTTCATTGTGTACACCGAAAATTACCTGCCCGAACCGTTCCAGAGTAAGAACCGTGCACTGGTTCTTAAACTCACCTATTGGTTTAACCTGTAGATTGCTTCTGTAACCATTTTTCTTATGAATTGTTGTAGATTTGAGCCTTAATACAGAGTAGCAGTGGCATTTGGATTATTCAAGAAGACTCCAAAGAAGGAGGAAAGCGCACAACATTACTTTACCCTGAAGGTGAAAAATATTATTCAGGAAACAAAGGATGCCATTACCATTGTATTTGAACATCCTGAATCGGGTAAGATCAGGTATAAGTCCGGGCAGTTTTTAACGCTTATTGTTCCGGTTGGAGGCAAAGAAATCCGCAGGGCATACTCCCTGTGTTCCTCACCGTTTACGGATGAAGACCTGGCCGTAACGGTAAAGCGGGTTGATAACGGCCTGATGAGCAACTGGCTGGCCGATAACCTGAAGGTGGGCGACACGCTGAAAGTAATGGAGCCCATGGGGCAGTTTACTACAGAATACAGCAAAGATCGCAAGCGTCACCTCATTATGTTTGCCGGAGGCTCGGGCATCACGCCCATGATGTCAATCATAAAAAGTATTTTAACCCAGGAGCCTGACAGCATCTGCTCGTTAATATACTGCAACCGCGATATTGACAGCATCATCTTCAAAGATGAGCTGGCCAAATGGGTAACCAACTATGAAGGCAGGCTGCATGTCGTCCACGTATTAGACAATGCGCCCATGAACTGGCAGGGTTATTCGGGATTGCTCAATCACGACATGCTCGTTAAATTATTTGAGCGCATACCCAACTGGGGCATTGAAAAAACCACCTACCTGATGTGCGGACCGGAGGGAATGATGAAAAATGTGGAGACTTTGCTGGCGCAGCAGCACATTCCAAAGGAGAAGATATTCAAGGAGAGTTTTGTACAAGGCACTATTGATAAGGAAAAGAAGCAACATGCGGAAGCCGAAGCGGGCGAACTGAAGGCGCGTGAAGTAACCATTCGTTATGATGGCCAGGAATACAAAATTGTGGTTGAGCCTCACCGAGCCATACTCGAAACCGCACTCGATCAAGGCATTGATTTGCCATATTCCTGCCAAAGCGGCTTGTGTACCGCTTGCCGGGGCAAAGCCATTTCGGGTAAAGTAAAATTAGATGAAGAAGAAGGACTCTCGCAGGCCGAACGCAATGAAGGCTACGTACTTACCTGTGTTGGTCATCCGCTAACTGATGATGTGGTGATTGAGATTGGATAGGTGATTGTAGATTCAGAGAGTTCCCCCATAACGACCAACGGATAACGAATAACCAATTTAACCATGAAAAAATCATTCGTCTTAGTGCTCTTTCTATTTCTTTTTGATACTGCAAAAGCCCAGTCGCTGTACATGCCCATCGAATTTCAAAGGGCTTATAAAGAAGGCACGCGCAAAATGGACGGCTCCGTATCGCCAACCTACACGCAAAACCGTTCGGTCTATAAAATTAAGGCATCAGTCGATCCGCACACCAAATTACTGAAAGGCGTGGCGAGCATCACCTACTTCAATAATAATGTTGATACTGTCCGCAACCCCACCTTTCATACCTACCACGATTACTACAAGCCTACCTCCCGTAAAGCAGGGTTTTTCAGCAGGGGCGAAAGCTCATTTCATAACCATAAGGGTGTAATCATTAATAAAATTACAGTGGATGGTGAAGTTGTTGACCTGGGCAATGAGGAGCAGGCTGTTTATGGCGGTACCAATTATACCATCCGGCTGAAAAAACCACTCCCGCCTAAAGCTGCCCTTCAATTAACTATTGAGTGGCAATACGAAATCCCCGGAAAGGGATTCGAACGCAGCGGGGCAATTGACAGCACAAGCATGTTCATTGCTTACTGGTATCCCGAAATGGCCGTGTTGGACGACATTGATTATTGGGACAGGATAGTATATGATGCCGCTACCGAGTTTTATCACGACTATTCAGATTACGAAGTTGAGCTGACTGTGCCCGATAATTTTATGGTGTGGGCATCGGTAGCGCCTGACAATGCGCAGGAAGTTTATTCCACCACAATACAGCAACGGCTTGCCCGGGCGCGCAGCAGCAAGGAACCGGTAACCATTTACGGTGAATCGGATTTCAGAAAGTCGGCTACGGGCACGGCAACCTGGAAGTTTAAAGCTTCTGATTTCCCCGATTTTTCTTTTGCGCTCAGCGACCACTTCCGGTGGGATGCCCGCAGCTATTCCGATGCCATGGGCGAATATTTTATTAACGTAGCCTACCCGGTTAATCACCCGGAATTTGGTGCGGTGCTCGAATCCATTGCCCAGTCATTAAATGTGTTTCATACCAGGTTTCCGGTTTATCCATTTCCGTATAACTACTTCACCATTTTTAACGGCCTGCAGGGCGGAGGCATGGAGTTTCCCGGGATGGCCAACGACCAGGAAATTTCAGGCACCATGATGGAGCAATGGACAGGCAAAAAAACTTCGGATGCCGAAGCTCAACTTGGCCTTACACTGCATGAGATGTGCCACATGTACTTTCCGTTTATGATGGGCATTAACGAGAAAAAGTACGCCTGGATGGACGAAGGCTTTGCCAGCTTTTCTGATTACTTTATTGACCAGTTGTTTCCTCCGGGAAACTGGGATCAACCCTACCTGGGTTCGCAACGCGTACTGCCCATCATGGTGCCCAGCCACATTGCCGAGGGCAGCGGGCTTAATTCGTACACCATTGGTTCGCAATCCTACATTGCCCTCTACCACCTGCTTGGAAAGGATGTGTTTTTAAAATGCCTGCATGCCTACATGAATGAGTGGAAACATAAACACCCTACGCCCTACGACTTTATGTTTGTGTTCAACCGCGTGTCCGGGCAAGACTTGAATTGGTTCTGGAACAAATGGTATTTCGATTGGGGGTATATGGATGTGGGCATCACCGGAGTAAAGGGCAATGTCATCACCCTTGAAAACAAAGGCGGCCGCCCGGTATATTTTCAATTGCTTGTAACATTTACCGATGACACGTCCTTTACCGAAGAGGTAAATCCTGCCGTTTGGAAATCAAACAAGGTTTACAACCATAAGGCCAATGCCGGTAAGAAAAAAATCAAATCGGTACAAGTGGTCGTTCCGCTCAGCAGTGATGCAAATGCCGGTAATAATATGTGGATAGATAAATAGTCGGTTTTCTGCCTTTTGATTAACGGTTGTCCTTTACCAATCCTTTGCTTACCAGTTTAATCAATGCCGGAATAGCGATAATAACCCATACCACATTTATAAACGTGTTGGCATAGGCGGTATAGTACACCGAATAAATAATCAGAAAAATGCCGCCAACGAGGTTGAGGAAGAGAAAAAGTAAGGAGTTGGATTTTATTTTCTGGTAGCTATTCAGTCCGTAGGCGGTAATCACCATCACCCATCCGCACCAAC
>CAYNIH010000224.1:0-4535 GCA_964397115.1 uncultured Roseivirgaceae bacterium
CCGTGCCGCAGCAACGGATTGCCGCCCGCAGTGATTCTCACCACATGCTGCAGGTCGGGAAAATCATTTTTCAACAGCGGCCCGATGGGCGGCGCCACATGACCGAGGTGCAGACTCGAGGAGCCGTCGGAATTGAACCACTCGCGCGTGACGCGGTAAATCTGATCGGCTTTCTCGTGATGTTTATCGTAACTCAGCTCGTCGTGTACGTAAAGCAAAATCAAAATGCAGCTCGCCATGCCCACAGCCAAGCCGAGGATGTTGATGAACGAATAAACCCGTTGCTTGATAAGGCTGCGAAAGGCCACCTTGAAATAGTTTTTTAACATGGATTTAATGGTTAATCGGATCGGGTTTAAGTCAATACGCATGCCTCAATCCAAGTAGGTAAATTTCTCTAAACAAACGTGTTTTACCCTATTGTTATCGAGTAGAGTGTTCGATAAAGGGAATAAATGTCCGCAGGCGGACGGGCCATGGCCTTAGTTCTTCAACATTTTCAACAGGGTGGTTAACCGGTTTTTTAAATTCCTCCGGTCAACAATAAAATCCAGAAAGCCGTGCTCCAATACAAACTCGGCACTTTGAAATCCCTTGGGCAGGTCTTTACCGATGGTTTCACGAATCACCCGCGGGCCGGCAAATCCGATAAGGGCTCCCGGTTCAGCAATATTGAAATCGCCCAGCATGGCGTACGATGCAGTAACGCCACCGGTTGTCGGATCGGTCATCAGGGAGATGTAGGGTATGCGGGCTTCATCGAGTTGGGCAATTTTGGCGGAAGTTTTTGCCATCTGCATCAGTGAAAGTCCGGCTTCCATCATGCGTGCACCGCCCGAGCGGGAGATCATGAGGAAGGGTTTATTATGTTTCAGCGCATGGTCCATGGCCCGGGCTATCTTTTCACCTACCACCGAACCCATTGAGCCGCCAATAAAACTGAAATCCATGCACCCGATGACGATGTCCAGTCCGTTCATCTTTCCGTAAGCGGTTCGCACGGCATCTTTGAGTTCTGTCTTTTCCTGCGTTTCCTTTATTCGCTTGGGGTAGGGCTTGGTATCCTTAAACTTCAGCGGGTCGGCCGATTCCATGTTGGCATCCAGTTCGGTGAACTCGTTGTCGTCAAAAAGAAGTTCAAAATACTCTTTGGATCCGATGCGTACGTGGTAATCTTCCTCCGGCACTACGTATGCGTTGTTTTTTAATTCGCGCGTGTGGATGATTTTTCCTCCCGGTGATTTAAACCAAAGTCCGTCCGGCACTTCGCGTTTTGCTTCCGTAGGGGTAAGGATGCCTTTATCTGTTCGGTTAAACCACGACATGTTGTAACGTTGATGTGAGATTAGCTGACAATACGGTTAGGATTAAGCCAGATCAATGCTCTTATCGAGATACACATCCTGAATAGCTTGGAGTATTTCAATACCTTCTTTCATGGGGCGTTGAAATGCCTTTCTGCCTGAAATTAAGCCCATGCCTCCCGCTCGTTTATTGATGACTGCCGTGCGAACGGCATCGGCCAGATCACTGGTGCCCTTTGATTCACCTCCTGAGTTGATTAGGCCAGCCCTGCCCATATAGCAGTTGGCTACCTGGTAACGGCACAAGTCAATGGGGTGGTCTGAAGTCAGTTGCGTATAAATCCGTTCATCCAACTTGCCATAGCTGCTGCCACCGGTATTAAGTGCCTTGTACCCTCCGTTATTTTCTGCAAGCTTTTGTTTAATGATGTCGGCCTGAATGGTTACCCCCAGGTGGTTGGCCTGCCCGGTTAAGTCGGCCGAAACGTGGTAGTCTTTTCCTCCCTGCTTGAAAGCGCTGTTGCGGATGTAACACCACAAAATGGTGGCCATACCCAACTCATGGGCCCGCTCAAAGGCGGCCGCTACTTCCTGAATCTGGCGAGTGGAATTGTCTGAGCCGAAATAAATGGTAGCCCCAACGGCAACGGCTCCAAGGTTCCAGGCTTCCTCTACCGATCCGAACATGATCTGATCGTATTTGTTGGGGTAGGTAAGCAATTCATTGTGGTTAATTTTTACGATGAATGGAATGCGGTGTGCATATTTTCTGGACATGAGCGCCAGCACGCCATAGGTGGTGGCTACTGCGTTGCATCCTCCCTCGATGGCAAGCTTTACAATATTTTCGGGGTCGAAGTAAATGGGGTTTTTGGCGAACGATGCTCCGGCACTATGTTCTATGCCTTGGTCGATGGGCAGGATGGAAAGGTAGCCTGTTCCGCCAAGCCGGCCGTTATCAAACAGGGTTTGCAGGCTCCGTAAGGTTTGAGGGTTTCGGTTTGATTGTGCAAAAACGCGCTCTACAAAATCCGGTCCCGGAGCATGAATCTGGTTAGTTGAAATGGTTTTGCTTTTGTGGCCGAGAAGGTATTTCGCATCCTTCCCAAGGATCTTCGAAATGTTGGTTTTTGCCATAGATTTCAAATGTGGGGCAACAAAGTTATCAATAATTTAATAGGATGCTAACCTGTAAAAGCGCATTAAAACAAACAAAAAAGCCACTTTTCAGTGGCTTTTTTTATCAACAAGTGCTTATACTTTTTCCTTAATTCTAGCCGATTTGCCTTGGCGGCCCTTCATGTAATACAGTTTTGCCCTGCGCACGCTGCCTTCTTTCACCATTTCAATTTTATCGATGCTTGGCGAGGTAATAGGGAAGATTCGTTCAACGCCAACACCGTTTGATACTTTGCGTACGGTAAAGGTCTCGCCATTGGTGCCGTACCCCCTGCGCTGAATTACAACGCCCTGGAATTGCTGCACCCGCTCCTTGTTACCTTCTTTAATCTTTACGTGCACATTAATAGTATCCCCGGCCTTAAAAGCGGGCATTTTTTCGCGTACTGCGGCAAATTCCTTTTCTACAACTTTAATTAAATCGGCCATAAAAGCGTGTTTTTTAAACGGACTGCAAATATAGGAAATGGGGGTTAGTTGGCAATGGAAGTGTCATAAAATGGGCTTCAACCTCAAATTTCAGTCAATTAGTAGTCCTGGCCTTCTTTTGCGGGTCCTTTCTACTGCCTGTTCATGCTTCCACTCCTCTATTTTGGCATGGTCGCCCGAAAGTAAAATTTCAGGAATTTTCCAGCCTTTATAATCAGCCGGGCGGGTGTAAACGGGGGGTGCCACCAGCCCATCCTGAAAGGAATCGCTGAGTGCCGAGGTTTCGTCATTCAACACTCCGGGCAGCAGCCGGATTACCGCGTCAGCAACAACAGCAGCTGCTAATTCTCCTCCTGAAAGCACATAGTCACCTATGCTGATTTCGCGGGTAACCAGGTGCTCGCGAACCCGCTCATCCAACCCTTTGTAATGTCCGCAAAGCAGGATAAGATTTTTTTTCAGACTCAGTTCATTGGCCATGGCCTGGCTAAACAACTCGCCATCCGGGCTCATGTACAATACTTCATCATAAGTACGTTTGGTTTTTAAGTCTGTAATGCATCGGTCAATGGGCTCAATCATCAGCACCATACCCGCTCCACCGCCAAAGGCATAGTCATCAACCGACTGGTGTTTATCGGTAGCATAAGCGCGCAGGTCAATGATCTCAATGGTTACTAATTTTTTATGCTGTGCCCGCTTAACAATAGAGTCATTAAAAGGGCTCTCGAGCAATTTTGGCAGGCAGGTAATGATGGAGAGATGCATAAATCAAATATCCAAAAAACCATCAGGAAGTGTAACCGTGATTTTTCTTTTCGATCGGTTGATACCCGAAATGAAAGGCCCGTTTACCGGTATCATCACTTCCTTTGCATTATGCGCAACGATTAAAAACCGCCCCTGGTTAGCCTGCTCAACAGCGATTACGTTTCCAAGCACACCCACGTGGGTATCTTCTACAGAAAATTGAACAACTTCGTCATTATAGAAATCACCTTGCATCAGTTTTGGTCTGGCCGTTTTTTCAAGATATAACTCAAGTTTTTGAAGTTTTTTTGCCTCGTCAAGTGATGACACGTCTTCAAATTTTATAAAGGCTTTGTCGCCTTTTAGTGATATTCCTTCAATGAAATAAGGCACGAACTGGCCCTTGATGTGAACAAAAACAGATTTCAGGTTACCCCAATCGGCAGGAGAATCCGGGTCAAGAGCAACCGTTACTTCGCCTTTCAGGCCGTGGGGTCTCATAATGAAACCAGCTTTATAAAGTTCTGATTTTTGCATAAAAAAAAGCCCCTATCCGGCAGGGGAGGGGGTTAAGTTATAAACGGCCACAAGCAAAAAGACGTACCTGTGTCAAGGCCTTGGTAAGTTATTAAACTTCTTAGCTTTCCGTTTCTGCAGGTGCTTCTGCTGTAGGCGCAGGATTTTCACCTGCTGCCGACTCGGCTGAGGCTGCTGCTTCGGCTTTTTTGCGGATAGCCTCTGCGCGCGCCTCCCGGATTTTTGATTCGTCTTCTTTCCGGGCCTGAGACTTCGCTTTCTTAGTTTCAACTACCTTTTCAAGCTTTGCCTGTATTTTGGCTTCTTTGGCTTGTTTCCATTCTGCCAGCCTGCGGT
>CAYNIH010000225.1:0-478 GCA_964397115.1 uncultured Roseivirgaceae bacterium
CGTGTAGTTATTGAAAACGTTCAACCCCAGGTTGATGGCGGCCTTTACCCGGTTAAGCGCACCGTTGGCGAACGGGTTCATGTTACTGCCGATATTTTGGCTGACGGCCATGATCAGGTGCGTGCGGAGGTGCTCTATAAAAAACAAACCGACAGCCAGTGGAAAACTGCCGAAATGCAGCACATGGGTAACGATGCATGGTCAGGCTCTTTTACCATTACTGAAAAAAAACCTTACGAGTTTACGGTAAGGGCATGGGTTGATCACCTCGAGACCTGGTATACAGGCATTAAAAAGAAAATAGAGGCCCAGCTAAATGTGCAGGTTGAGTTGGCGGAGGGCAGCGTATTACTTCAGGAAATCCCTGAAAGCAAAAGTAAATACATCCGTAACCTTGCTGCTCGGCTTAAGGACGAATCCGCGTATTTTGAGAATATTGAACTGGTGCAGAGCGAGGAATTTTCACAAATAGTAAGAC
>CAYNIH010000225.1:488-4488 GCA_964397115.1 uncultured Roseivirgaceae bacterium
GTGACGGTATATCCTGAATCAGTTCAGGTATCTGTTGAGCATACCAAAGCCCGCTTTAGTACCTGGTATGAATTGTTTCCGCGCTCAGCCTCCCTAACCGGATCGCACGGAACTTTTGCCGATGTAATGAAGCTATTACCCCGCATTGAAGCCATGGGTTTTGATGTGCTGTACCTGCCTCCCATACATCCTATAGGAAAGAAAAACCGTAAGGGTAAGAACAATAATGTGCGTGCAGCAGAAGGGGACCCCGGTTCACCATGGGCTATCGGTAGCGATGAGGGCGGACATAAGGCCATCCATCCGGAATTAGGTACGCTTAACCAGTTCAAAGAATTAATAAGCAAAGCAAAAAAGCGCGGCATTGACGTGGCCATGGATATCGCCTTTCAGTGCGCGCCTGATCACCCCTATGTTAAGGAACATCCGCAATGGTTTAAAAAGCGACCGGACGGTTCCATCCAGTATGCCGAGAATCCTCCAAAAAAATACCAGGATATTTACCCGTTTAATTTCGAGTGCGATGATTGGCAAAACCTGTGGCAGGAATTGCTGAGTGTGGTGCTGTATTGGATTGAACAGGGCGTAACGATCTTTCGTGTGGATAACCCCCACACCAAACCTTTCCGCTTTTGGCAGTGGCTCATTGCGGAAGTAAACAAAAAGCACAGTGATATTATCTTTTTGTCGGAAGCTTTTACCCGGCCTAAAGTAATGGCCTTACTGGCTAAAATCGGGTTTACGCAATCCTATACGTATTTTACCTGGCGCGTGTCGCGCCATGAGCTTGTTGAATACATGAACGAATTGGTCCGTGGGCCTTCGCGCAATTACTTCAGGCCTAATTTCTGGCCCAACACGCCTGATATTTTGCCGTATCACCTCCAGCATCAGGGCGAAACGGCCTTTATCATCCGGTTTGTTCTGGCGGCAACACTATCCTCCAATTACGGTATTTACGGTCCGCCTTATGAATTTTGCGAGAACAACCCGATTCCCGGCAAGGAAGAATACCTGGATTCTGAAAAATTTGAAATCAAGCGGTACGACTGGAAAAGAACTACCCGGATGACCGACATTATCTCTTTGGTAAACAAAGCCAGGAAAGAACACGCGGCCTTGCAATCAACCTGGAATATTCACTTCTGCGCAGGCAATAATGATAACCTGCTGGCTTACCTGAAGGTAACGGATGATCGCTCTGACTGCATACTGGTAGTGGTGAATTTTGATCAGCACGGAAAGCAATTGGGCTATGTGCAGCTTCCGATGGAACCATTACAGTTGTCGGGCGGGATAAATATAAAACTTCACGATTTGGTTACTGATGAACACTACACCTGGACGCAGGAGTGGAATTATGTTGAACTCGATCCGTATAAACTGCCGTTTCATTTGTTTCACCTTACCTTTCATGAATCCTTTGCATGAGCAGGCAACCGAAAAGTGATGAATCGTTATGGTTTAAGGATGCGGTCATCTATGAACTATCGGTGCGCGCATTTTTCGATAGCAACCAGGATGGTATAGGCGATTTCCAGGGTTTGATTCAGAAACTCGATTACCTTGAAGATTTGGGTATTACCGCGTTGTGGTTGCTGCCCTTTTATCCGTCACCCATGAAGGATGACGGGTACGACATTACCGATCATTGTGATGTACATCCGGATTTTGGCATCCTTTCCGATTTCAAGAGTTTTCTAAAAGAAGCACACAACCGGGGTATTCGGGTTATTACCGAATTAATCCTTAATCATACATCTGATCAACATCCCTGGTTTAAGCGTGCCCGGAGATCCAAAGCCGGTTCGCGTTACCGCGATTTTTATGTATGGAGCGATACCCCCGAAAAGTACAAGGAAGCCCGTGTTATCATTCAGGACGAGGAGCCATCAAACTGGACATGGGATACCGAAGCAAAGGCCTACTATTGGCACCGCTTTTATAGCCACCAACCCGAGTTGAACTACGATAATCCCGAAGTACAACTCGAAATAATTAAAATTATTGATTTCTGGTTAAAACTTGGTGTGGATGGATTCCGGATGGCTTCCATTCCTTACCTGTTTGAAGAAGAGGGCACCAGTTGCGAAAACCTTCCGCAAACCCATGCCTTTATCAAAAAAGTACGCAGCCATCTCGATAAGCACTATAAAAATAAAGTGTTGATAGCGGAAGCAAACCTGTGGCCTGAAGATGCCGCTTCCTATTTCGGAAACGGTGACGAATGCCACATGGCCTTTAATTACCCGCTGATGCCGCGGTTGTTTCTGAGCCTGCGTACGGAAGACAGCTATCCTATTGTGGATATTATGGAACAGACTCCGGAGACTCCCGAAAACTGTCAGTGGGCGCTTTTTCTTCGCAACCACGATGAACTGGGACTCGAAATGGTTACCGAAGAAGAAAAAGACTATCTTTTAAAAGCGTATGCCAGCGACAGCCAAACAAAGTTTAACTCGGGCATTCGCAGAAGGCTTGCCCCGTTATTAAACAACGACAGGAGGAAAATTGAATTACTCTATTCCATACTTTTTTCCCTGCCGGGAAGCCCAGTTGTTTATTATGGCGATGAAATCGGTATGGGCGATAATGTGTACCTGGGCGGCCGGCAGGGGGTGCGCACACCCATGCAATGGAACATGAACCTGAATGCCGGGTTCTCCAGCGCCAACCCGCAAAAACTCTATTTACCGGTTATTTCCGATCCGGTTTACCGGTACGAGTCGGTAAATGTGGCGGCACAACTCGAAAATCCTTCATCGCTCATCTGGTGGATGCGCAACATCATTGCCATGCGAAAGCGGCTTAACCTGTTTGGGCGAGGCAACATGCAGTTTATTGAAACAAATAACAGCAAGGTGTTGTGTTATTCACGCACCTACGGTAGCCAGCGGATTGTTGTCGTAGCAAACATGTCGCAGTTTTCGCAGGCGGCAACTTTAAACCTTTCCAATCATAAGGAGTGCGATGTAACCGAGGTGTTTAGTCAGAATCGGTTTCTAAACATTGGCAGCGGTGAATACCCAATAACCATCGGCCCTTACGGGTACTATTGGTTTCAGATTGATGTTGCTGAAAATAAAGAAAGCACAAAAGCAGGAGGGGAGTTGCCAATACTTGAAACAGACGTGTTGTGGGAGAAAATATTTTCATCCTATAATGATAAGCGTTTTATCGAACGGAAAGTGCTGCCCGTTTTTTTAAAGAAATGCCGATGGTTTGGTGGCAAGGCAAGGGTGATTAGCAAGATAGGCATTGAATATGTTTATCCTCTTAAAGTAGAAGGGACAACGCACTACCTTGTTCTGATTGAAGTACACTATGTTCAGCGGCTGCCCGAACTTTATTTTCTGCCGATGGCCTTTGTTCCTTCCGACCGGGTGCTTGATCAGGTAGAGTACAACGTCCAAAGCGTTATCTGCCGGGCCGAAATCCGTGGTGAACCTGGATTTATTATGGACAGCAGCTTCGACCGCGTTTTCCGCGACTACCTGATTACCGGCATGGAGAAGAGAGTACGTATTAAATACGCCCAGGGAGTGCTGGAGTTTAACTCAAGTGTATTCGCTAAAATTGATTTATCAGGTGGTGTAGAATCAAAAATTTTAAAAGCCGACCAGAGTAATACAGCGATTATCTATAACGATCGGTACTTTTTTAAATTCTACCGTAAACTGGAGCGGGAAATGAATCCTGATTTGGAAATCGTCCGGTTTCTATCCGAAAACGCAAGCTTTGCCAATAGCCCTCGGTACATGGGAAGCATTGAATTGCACGATGAGCGGGGCGTGGTGGTATTTGGTTTACTGCAGGAGAAAGTGGACAACCAGGGAGAAACCTGGGGCATGTCAACCGATTCGGTAGGAAGGTTTTTTGAACGCGTGATGACAGGAGCCAAGCAGGAAAAACTACCTAAACTGGTAAATAAGTCGCTCATTCGGTTTGAAGAAGCGCCCGAACTGATACAAGAGTTCATTGGTCGCGGTTTTTATGAACG
>CAYNIH010000226.1:0-4488 GCA_964397115.1 uncultured Roseivirgaceae bacterium
AGGGCAATTTCCAGGGTAAAATCAAATATCCGGCCGGGTTGCACCTGTTCAAGGGTAAGGGTAACGGTTTTTTGGGGCGGATTGTATGACCATTGTCCGGTCAGTTCAGGCAGGCTTTCTTCTTCGAGCCATTGGCTAAAAAAGGTGCCCAGTGATTTGCCTGATACTTCTTCTATGACCTGCCGGAAATTGCTGGTCCATGCGTTGGCATTGTGGTATCGGTGGTAGTAGGTTCGGATGCCGCTCCAGAAGGCGCTATCGCCAACTTCCTGCCTGAGCATGTGCAGTACCCAGCTCCCGCGCTGGTAAACGTGGGGAGAAAGCAGTTGGGGGTAATCGGTAATGCGGGTGTTTATTACGGGGGCTGGCGATTGGGTGCAGTGGCGGATAACGGTTAACCGGTCGGTGAGCAGGCCTTCCTTTAGTTTATCCGGCCCGTAGGTAAATTCATTATATACGTGCGTGAAGTAGGTGGCAAAACCTTCGCTTAGCCACACGTGGTGCCAGTCGTTTTCGGAGGCGGAGTTGCCAAACCACTGGTGGGCAATTTCATGGGCGATAAGGTTTTCAATGCCCCCGTTGCCGGTTACGGAGTTTTCGTAATAAAAAATGTTGCTGGCATTTTCCATTCCCCCATAGATGGTGGTGGACTGCACGTTGGCCAATTTTTCATAGGGGTAGGGGCCGATAAGGCGGTTGAAGAAATCGAGAATGGTAACAGCCGGTTGATAATCCGAAAACCCTGCTTCCTTGTTTTGCGGATACACCCAGCTTTCAACGGGTATATTGTTTACGATGCCTGCCTGTTGAATAGCAAACCGGGCTACTCCGATTACCATCACTTTTGTCGGTATATCCACTTCTTCGCGCCAGTGAGTAAGTTTTTGTCGTCTGTTAAGCAGTTGTTGTTCAACCCGCATTCCATTGGCTACCACATCATAGTGAGGTGGGGCGATAACGATAAACTCAACTTTTGCCTTGTCATATGGATGATCAATAGCCGGCAGCCAGTTTCGGGCACGGTCGGGCCAGTTGTCGCCAAAAAAAGTGCGGTCGCCAAACTTGTTTTTTGAAATAATCAATCCGTCCTTCGGGATGCCCGAGTAATTCACGGTGATTTCAATTACGCTCTCCGGGGCAACCTCTGCGGGAAGCAGGATTTTGAGCCGGTTTTTTTTGTGCGAAAAAATGGCTTGACGGTTGCCCACCTTAACTTCGCTTACGGTCATCCCCTTTCCTTCGGCATGTTCAATCAAATCGAATTCAATATCGCGAATGGGTTTCTTTACAGTAAGCATAATGGTTGCCTGACCGGCTATCCGGTTGGTGGTATCGTTCAACTCAAGACGGAAGATGTACTTCTTAATGTCAATTGATTCGTTGCGGGGATAGTTGTCGGCAACGGCAGGTGAAGTAAGGAAAGTAATGAACAGGAGAATGAGGAGGCGGTAAAACATAAGCATATTGATATTTCCATGTAAATTAAGGGTTGTGAAACATGTTTTCAATTTCTTACTTGTTTTGATTTTGTTGGTGTGTGCCAGTTGGGGATTTTATGCACACCGCCAGATAAACCGGTTGGCTGTATTTACCCTTCCGCCTCCGCTTGTAGGCTTTTATAAAAAGCATATCCATTTTATTTCCGAAGCTTCGGTTAATCCGGATCGAAGGCGGTTTGCCGTTCCTGATGAAGGTTCGCGTCATTACATTGATATCGATCACTTTGGCGACAGTGCAGTGTACACCATGCCGCGATACTGGAACGATGCCGTTGCGTTGTACAGCGAAGATACGCTGAAGGCTTACGGTATCTTACCGTGGCACATCACCACGGTGTACTACCGGCTTCGCGATGCATTTTTGGTTAACGATCCGCAGCGTATTTTAAACCTTTCGGCCGACTTAGGTCATTATGTTGCCGATGCCCATGTACCCCTGCACACCACCGAAAATTACGATGGCCAGCTCACCGGGCAGGAGGGCATCCACGCCTTTTGGGAATCGCGCGTGCCGGAGTTGCTTTTAACGGAATACGACTTTTTTGTCGGCAAAGCCGAGTACATCGCCAACCCGCAACTAAAAGCCTGGGAGGCTGTAGTTGCTGCACACCGGGAGGTGGACTCGGTGTTGCAGATTGAGCAACGCCTGACGCGCGCATTTGGCGAGCGTAAATTCTCGTTTGAAACCAGGGGCAAACAAACCGTTAAGGTTTATTCAGTTGAATTTTCGAAAGCCTACCACAAAGCCCTGAACGGGATGGTAGAACGCCAGATGCGCGGGGCGGTAAAGATGATTGGCGATTTCTGGTACAGCGCATGGCTGGATGCCGGCCAGCCCGATGTGAAGGAACTGATGACCTACCAGCCAACCGATGCCGAGTTGGAGCAACGAAGAAAAGAAGCAGAAGAATTAAAGCGGCAGCGTGTTAACGCGCGCATGCATGAGCATGAAAATTAGGTTGCGGGTTGTAGCGGCAGCAAGTGTATGCTGCTCGCGTTTGTAACCCGCAACCGGTAAGGTTAATTCTTAACCGGATAATAGACCTCGGTTAGCCATTTGGCAGTATCCTTTTCTGCCATGGGGTCGGTAATGTACACTTCCCAAGGAGCACCGTTGATTTCCAGTTTTTTAAAATCAATGTACCGTGCAATTTCATCGTGGGTATTTTTCAATTTTTCGTAGCTGCCCAGGTGCACTGCTTTCACGGCTTTACCACCGGCAACTTCTGCTACGTTGTACTTAGCAGAAAGTTTTGCATTGGACGGAACCGGAATAGCGCAAACCATCTCCATCTGTTTGGTGGCCTCGTCCCATTTGGGGTACAGGCAAAAAGGCGCACCGGTCATTTCCACGCGGGCTTTTGCCAGTACGTTCATCAGTTCACTATATGACTTAGCCATGGCTGCGCTAACTGCATTCTGATCTTCGTAGCTCATTGACGAACTAAGCCCGATATAGGTTACCGGCTGCGTGGTAACTTCCGAAATGGCCACGGTAAAGACAGGCTTTGCTTCAGCAATTTCTTTCAGGTGATTCAGGTTGTAGTCGAAAGCTTTGTTCATCTCGGGTTTCATCATTACAGCGGCTATCAGGCGCATAAACGGATTCATACCCATGTCGGCTTCAAACCCGGCTGTTACTTTGGTGCCATCGCCTTCGGGTTCGAACGCGTACCACGATTTGGCAGTTCCCTGTTCCATAAAGTCAAGATCCATTTTAACCGACTTATCGGGTACGCTTTCGGTTACCGTCATTTTGCCATTTCCCGATTTACTACCCGACCATTCCGACACAGCCCCGGCCCCGGCCCTGATGCTGCCGTAGGTAACGGTCATGTCATCTTTGTACAGGTTATTCCAGTACGACCACTTGGGATGGTTTTCTAAGTTGTTCACTTCTTCAAAGACATAGCCAGAAGGTGCCTTAATGAAAATGGAGCGCGTTACTTCGGTTTTGGAAGGAAGAATAAACCCGACTATAACCAAAACTGCAACGAGGCCAGCCAGGACAAGCAATATTTTCTTTACCATAGTTTGTTGGATTTTTGTTTCCCGAAATTATCAAATAATACAGGGCAAATGCTTGGTATTCTGTTTAAATTTTCAAAATTTTAGATGAACCAAATCAAAACAGTCATGAGCCTAACCGATTCCAGTCATATCCATGTTAATTATGGCCTCCGGGTGGCCGGAGGGCTGATTGTTTATTTTCTGATTATGAAATTTGCCGGGTTACTTCACGTGGTTGAATTGCGTATGCTCAACCTGGTCATCCTGGTGGCCGGCATTTACATGGCATTAAAAAAATTTCAGCATACGCATGGGGAACACATCAATTACTTCAGGGCATTGGTTACGGGGGTAGCCACCGGTGCCATTGCTTCGCTGGTATTCGCAGCATTTTTGTTTGTATATGTGTCGTTTTTGGATACCGAATTAATGCAGTACATTGTCGAAAACGAGCCGATGGGTAGATTCCTCAATCCATACATTGCCTCATTTATCGTGGCCCTGGAGGGTGTCTTTTCCGGTTTGCTGGTAACCTTTGTGCTAATTAACTACATCAATACAGACGAGCCATCGGCCGGTTGACGGCAATTACCCGTACTAAACGACCCGGCAGGTTTTATTAACCTCCCGGGTTTTTACTTTTGATAAATTACAGTGTATGCGATACGAAAAAATCAACCGGCAACTTTTTATTGAAAACCGAAAACGCCTGGTAAAAGAACTGAAGCCCGGCTCCGTTGCCGTGTTTAATTCCAACGACATCATGCCCACCAATGCCGATGGTACGATGAAATTCAGGCAGAACAGCGACTTGTTTTACCTTACCGGAGTTGACCAGGAAGAATCCATCCTGGTCATTTGCCCGGATTACCCCGATAAAAAAATGCGCGAAGTGTTGTTTCTGCGCGAAACCAACGAAACTATTGCAACATGGGAAGGGCATAAGGGATACATGCCTGGTCTGCCCGCCAGTGGTGGC
>CAYNIH010000227.1:0-4482 GCA_964397115.1 uncultured Roseivirgaceae bacterium
ATTGGGCAAATGAATAGTAAAGGTAGTACCAAAACCCACTTTACTCGATACCTGTATGTGACCGCCCATTTTATCCACCGCATTTTTTACGATGTACAATCCAATACCGGATCCGTCTGATTGTTCGGTAGCCCTGAAAAACATATCAAAGATCCGGTTAAGGTCTGCTTGATGGATACCGATACCGTTATCGGCAAACAGAACAATGGCCTCTTTAGGATTAATTTCAACAGATATATTAATCATGGATTTAGCCGCCTGTTGCTGCCTGTACTTTATGGCATTTGAAATGAGGTTACGGAAGATCTCAGCGATACGCCAGGGGTCGCTGTAAAAATCAGTTTCAGAAATTTGCGTGGTCAGTTCCACCTGGTCGGCTCCCGGCAGGTAATTTAAATCAGCAAAGGTTTTGGTGATAGTCGATTTGAAATCAACCTTGGTGATGTTCACTTCCATCTTCAGGTTTTTGCTGTGGCTAAGCACATCGCTGATGAAGCGATCCAAGTCCAGTACTTTCTTTTCAATGACCTTAATATACTCTTTAGGGTCATCGGTGTTGCCGTGAAGTTTCGACAGGTTGACCAGCCCCAGGATAGAAGATAGCGGAGCACGCAGATCGTGCGAAACCTTATAAACAAAATTGTCGAGTTCGGCATTCCTGGTTTTCAGTTCTTCTTCAATTTTCTTACGTTCCGAGATATCAACATAAACCCCGTAAATACCGATGGCCTGGTCATCTAACGTAACAGGTACCCCGTAAAGAATTACATTTACCAGTCGGCCGGTTTTGTGTTTACGGGTCGTTTCAACGCTGATCAGGTTGTTGGAGGCGATCAGGTTGTTCAGGTCAATGCCTTCGCTCTGAAGTTTTTCGGGAACAATAAAATCATTCAGGTTTTTGCCGCGCAGTTCAATCAGTTCATAGCCGAACATTTCATTAAAACCCCTGTTAACCAGCAGCACTTTGCCATTAACATCCAGCATCACAACGGCCAGGGGTACCGAATTGAATAATTTAGTGAACAGTGCTTCGTTTTTCTTCAGGCGCTCTTCTTCCTGTTGCTTTCGTTCGGTTATATCAAGGATAAGGCCCTGGTATTGCAAGTCCTCAGTTTTTACCGGGTTACCGGTTCGGATCTCTATCCAGCGGATGCATCCATTCACCAGGATGCGCCCAATCCAACTCCAATTTTTGTTAAGCTTCCAGGCCGATTGAACTTTTTCGCGAAAACTCTCGAGGTCATCCTGAAAAATTATTTCCTCATAAACCGAAAATTTTTCCAGTAACTTGTCAGAAGAAATACCTAATACATCCTGACAACTATTGCTTACCCACACCAGTTTGGGGGCACCATCAGCAGCAAGAACACACGTGAAGAGTACAGCCGGAAAATTGGAGGGGAGTTCCTGCATGAAGGCCGTGGCGTTAGGTTTGGTTAAGTACATTTATCCGGAGAGGAGGCGGATAAATTTAAGTTCGCAATATAGATTTTACCGGCTATTATGCAAATGAATTATTCAACGAATCCATAGGATTGCGGATGAAGAAGACCTCATTGCAATCAGTCCTGCAAGGTATATTCCGAGGGCGCTAATCCCCTCAGGAAGCTTTTAACGCTTCGGCTCCGCCAACAATTTCAAGGATTTCTTTGGTAATGGCCGCCTGCCGGGTTCGGTTATAGCTCAGGCGAAGTTCTTTGAGAATTTCTCCGGCATTTTCAGTGGCTTTATCCATGGCCGTCATCCGGGCCCCGTTTTCAGCAGCATTGGAATCGAGCACGGCTTTGAACAACTGCACTTTTAACGATTTCGGGATCAGCCCTTCCAGTACTTCGGTACTGTCGGGTTGATAAATGTAATCGGTGGCTTGTAATGAGGTTGCCGGCTTTTGCACTACGGGCAGAAACTGCTCGGTACGCAGAATTTGTGTGGCTACGTTTTTAAATTCGTTATATATGATTTCGATTTTATCGTATTTGCCCGAACGAAAACTCTCCATCAGGTAATCGGCTACGGCCGCCACCGATTCAAACGACAACTGGCTGAATAAACCGGCATAGTCGCTCACCACACGATATTTGCGCTTGGTAAAATATTCATTTGCCTTTTTACCAACCGGTAAAATGGTTAACCTGCCCTGCTGATGCAGTGTGGCATACCGCTCTTCAATCACCCGCAAAACGCCTTTATACACATTAGTATTGAATGACCCGCAAAGGCCGCGATCAGAGCTGACGGCAATCAGCAATACATTATTTACCGGACGAACTTTACTGTACCAGTTGTCGGCCGGTTCACCGGTTTGAGCGGCCGAAAGATTTTGAAGTATTCCGGAAAGTTTCTGGGCAAACGGCCGCATCTGCATAATGCGATCCTGCGATTTGCGGAGTTTTGCTGCCGCCACCATTTTCATGGCTTTGGTAATCTGCTGGGTAGAGACTACCGAACTGATGCGCGTTTTAACTTCTTTTAAGCTGGGCATGTGTACCTTACATTGTCAGCAATTAATACTTTGCCGCAAACTCCAATGCGGTTTTCTTGATGGTTTCCAAATCCGAATCCTCCAGTTTACCGGCACGGAGGTTATCGAGCACCGCGCGGTGGCTGATGCGCATCCGGTCGAGAAATTCTTTTTCAAACTGACGCACTTTATTGACAGGAACTTTATCCAGGTATCCGCGGGTAGATGCGGCAATAATGGCCACCTGCTCCTCAACCGGAACCGGTGCATACTGATCCTGCTTGAGTACTTCGGTGTTTCTTCTTCCGCGCTCAATGGTTAGTTTGGTAGCCGCGTCAAGATCAGAGCCGAATTTTGCAAACGCCTCCAATTCCCGGAACTGTGCCTGATCCAGTTTTAAGGTACCTGCCACTTTTTTCATGGATTTGATTTGAGCCGCACCCCCCACACGGGATACGGATATGCCCACGTTAATGGCCGGCCGAATACCGGAGTTGAACAGGTTGGTCTCCAGAAAGATCTGCCCGTCAGTGATGGAAATCACGTTGGTTGGGATGTAGGCCGAAACGTCACCGGCCTGGGTCTCGATGATCGGCAGGGCCGTTAAGGAACCTCCGCCTTTTACTTTCGACTTCAACGAAGGGGGCAGGTCGTTCATGTTTTTGGCCACGCTGTCGTCATTGATAATTTTGGCAGCACGTTCAAGCAAACGGGAGTGCAGGTAAAAGATATCGCCAGGGTAAGCCTCCCGTCCTGGCGGCCTTCTTAACAGCAGCGACACTTCACGGTAGGCAACCGCCTGCTTGGAGAGATCATCATAAATTACCAATGCCGGCCTTCCGGTGTCGCGAAAATATTCACCTATAGCAGCACCGGTAAAGGGTGCAAAAAATTGCATGGGTGCCGGATCAGAAGCCGTAGCCGATACAATAACGGTGTAAGGAAGGGCTCCAGCTTTTTCAAGGGCAGCGGCTACCTGCGCAACGGTAGAACCTTTCTGGCCGATGGCAACATAAATACAGTAAACCGGCTGATCTTTTTCGTAAAATTCTTTCTGATTGATAATGGTATCAATGGCTACCGCTGTTTTTCCGGTTTGGCGATCTCCGATGATCAATTCACGCTGGCCTCTTCCTATTGGAATCATGGAGTCAATCGCTTTAATACCGGTTTGTAACGGCTCATTTACCGGCTGGCGGTAAATTACGCCCGGTGCTTTACGCTCCATTGGCATTTCAAACAATTCGCCTTTCAACGGACCTTTTCCGTCCACCGGTTCGCCAAGGGTATCCACCACCCGGCCAAGCATGCCATCGCCAACCATTACGGAAGCAATTTTTCCTGTGCGCTTAACAGTGTCGCCTTCGTGCACGCCCTTGGAATCGCCAAACAATACGGCTCCCACGTTGTCTTCTTCCAGGTTAAGCACCATGGCGCGAAGGCCATTTTCAAATTCGAGCAACTCGCCCGACTGAGCCTGGGTTAACCCGTAGATGCGTGCTACACCGTCACCCACGGTTAGTACAGTGCCTACTTCTTCCAGTTGCGCATCGGTGCGTGACTGAGCCAACTGCTCACGTAGTATTGCCGATATTTCTTCCGGTCTGATTTCTGCCATAATAATTAACTTATTCGTTCTGGTTCAATTTCTTAAAATTCTTTTACAAAAGGGTTTTTACTAAACTCCCGTTCAAGTGCTTTCAACTGATTGCTAACTGAAGCATCAATCTGCTTGTCATCCACCGTCAGCACAAATCCTCCAATCATTTCGCCATCTACCTGTTCCACTACTTCCACTTGCTTTTTGTCGGTCATCTTTTTCACAATCGCCTCAAACGCTGCCCGAAGATCTTTATCTATCGGCATGGCTGTAATTACTCTTGCCTGCACTATGCCTTTGTAATCGTTATAGGCCTTATGAAACTGGCTGGCAATTTCGGGTAATAATGGCTCGCGGTTTTTGCGGGTAATGATATCAAAAATCGCCAGCGTTAATTGATGCACTTTGCCTTTATTTACCT
>CAYNIH010000228.1:0-4476 GCA_964397115.1 uncultured Roseivirgaceae bacterium
TGAAGGGTGATGATCATACGGTCAATTTCAGACAGCTCACGGATGGCGCGGTACAGGGCTTCGCTTTCTTCCGTGCGCGTATGCGGCTCATGGGTTCCGCCTACGTGTTCCAGGTTATCGGTGGGCTTAACCAACACCGGTCTCCGCTTAAACGTGAGTACGGTATTCAAACTTACCCGGTAAAGCCAGGTAGAAAATTTCGACAACCCATTAAAGCGCTCAAACGAGCGCCAGGCTTGCAGGTGGATCTCCTGAAACAAGTCCTGCTCATCTTCGGGATGGTTGACGTAAAGCCGGATTACCTTGTACAGGATGCCCCGGTTCTCCATCATTAATGCCATAAACTCTTTTTCCCTGTCGGTCATGCTTCTGCGTTCTTAGGATAACAACTGATGGAGCAAAGTGCCTAAGCTGACCCGGCAAAATATTCATCAGTTTTCGGCAAGAACTTGATTGATTTATTACCGATGCTGATCATGAGTTTTTCAAGTTTGCCTGATTAATAACGCAACCAGCCGGATTATTACAGCCCCGGCTAAATTGGAGAGGTAATCGTATATATTTGCCGATATGGCCCTGAAGCAAATGGCAGAAACCCCCCTGATGAAACAGTACAACGCCATTAAAGCGAAGTATCCGGGAGCGCTGTTGCTTTTTCGGGTGGGCGATTTTTACGAAACCTTCGGGCAGGATGCAGTAGCAACAGCAAAAGTACTTGACATAGTACTTACCAAACGGGGCAACGGCTCAGCATCCGAAATTGAACTGGCCGGCTTTCCGCACCATGCATTGGATACCTACTTACCGAAACTTGTGCGTGCTGGCCACCGGGTAGCCATTTGCGATCAGCTTGAAGATCCGCGCTTTGTAAAAGGCATTGTAAAGCGCGGAGTTACCGAGCTGGTAACACCGGGTGTTTCGTTTAACGATAACGTGCTGGAGAAAAAGCAGAACAACTTCCTGGCTTCGGCTTTTCTTGGCAAGCACGACTGCGGTGTTTCGTTTCTCGACATCAGCACCGGTGAATTTTATGCCGCACAGGGTAATGAGCCCTACATTTTTAAACTGATACAGGGCTTTGCGCCAGCCGAAATCATTTTCTGCAAGGGGCAGCGTGAAAAAATGGAGAAACAGTTTGGTGAAGTCCACGCTACCTTTGCGCTGGACGACTGGGTGTATGCCTTTGATTTTGCACAGGAGAAATTACTGAACCAGTTTAAAACAGCCACGCTAAAAGGTTTTGGCATTGACGGACTTGCCGAAGCGATTATTGCTGCAGGGGCTATCCTGCACTACCTGGAATCCACTGAACACAAAAACTCCCAGCACATTGCCTCCATCTCGCGAATAGATGAAGACAAATATGTTTGGCTGGATAAGTTCACCGTACGTAACCTGGAATTGATTGATTCACCGTTTGAAGGTGGCGTGCCGTTGATCCAGATACTCGATCACACCGTTACCCCTATGGGCTCGCGGCAACTGCGTAAGTGGATGGTGCTGCCCCTTAAAGAAAGGGCACCCATTGAAGAGCGGTTAAAGATGGTTGAAGTATTTTATCAGCAATATGAGTTTGCCGAACGGCTTACCGAAGAGTTAAAACAAATAGCCGACCTGGAGCGACTGATTGCGAAAGTGGCGGCAGGGCGCATTAACCCGCGTGAAATGCTTCAGTTGAAGCGATCGCTTCAACGCACCGGTCCGATAAAAAATTTGCTGGAACAACATCCTTCTGCCGAACTGAAAAAATTGGGCGGGCAGCTTGACCCGTGCGCGTTTCTGCAAGAAAAAATTGAACGAGAATTGCGTGAAGATGCACCCCTGCTTACCCATCAGGGCGGAATCATTAAGGAGGGTGTTCATCCCGAACTGGACGAACTGCGCAGCATTGCATTTTCGGGTAAAGATTACCTGCTTCAAATTCAAAAGCGGGAAATCGAGCGAACAGGAATCAACTCGCTGAAAATATCCTACAACAAAGTTTTTGGTTATTACCTGGAGGTAAGCAATGCCAACAAAGATAAAGTTCCGGCCGATTGGATACGCAAGCAAACCCTAGTGAATGCCGAGCGCTACATTACGGAAGAACTTAAAGTCTATGAAGAGAAAATTCTGCATGCCGAAGATCGGCTGGTGGTAATCGAGCAAAGGCTTTTCACTGAGTTGGCCCGTCATGCGGCTGATTTCATCCTGCAAATACAACAGAACGCACGGGCGTTGGCCGTAGTGGATGTTCTTCTTTCGTTTGCTGCTGTAGCCCGACAGAACAGCTATTGCCGGCCCGAAATCAACGACACCACCGCGCTGGAAATCAAGGCCGGTCGTCATCCGGTTATTGAGAAGCAACTGCCCGTTGGCGAAAGCTATGTGCCCAATGATGTGTACCTGGATAACGATAAACAGCAGATTCTCATTATTACCGGTCCGAATATGGCGGGTAAGTCGGCCTTGTTGCGGCAAACTGCGCTGATTGTGCTGATGGCACAAATCGGGAGTTTTGTGCCGGCCCAAAGCGCCCGCATTGGGTTGGTGGATAAAATTTTTACCCGCGTGGGCGCTTCGGATAATTTATCAAGGGGTGAGTCAACCTTTATGGTCGAGATGATTGAAACGGCCAGCATCCTGAATAACCTGAGCAACCGTAGCCTGATATTGATGGATGAAATTGGAAGAGGAACCTCCACCTACGATGGCGTTTCGATAGCCTGGGCCATTGTAGAATACCTGCATGAGCATAAAGATTACCGGCCTAAAACGCTTTTTGCCACCCATTACCATGAATTGAACCAGTTAGCAGAAGATCTTGTGCGCGTGAAGAATTTCAACGTTAGCGTGAAAGAAGTTGGCGATAAAATCATCTTCATGCGCAAACTCAAAGAAGGCGGCAGTGAACACAGTTTCGGCATACACGTGGCGCAACTGGCCGGCATCCCCAACAAAGTGGTTATCCGTGCCAATGAAGTGTTGCAATTTCTGGAGAAGGAAAAGCATAAAAATGAACCGATTAAGAAATTGCAGGAGTTGCCCAAGACCACCCATCAAATGAGTTTGTTCGAAATGGATCCGAAATACAAGCAGGTGCAGCACCTGCTGGAGGACATTGACATCAACACCATCAGCCCGGTTGAGGCGTTGCTGAAGTTGAATGAGATTCTATCCGTGTTGAAGAAATAGAATTCATTAATTCCCTTCCGCTAACCGCTTTCTGATTCGGCTAAGTGCTTCGGGGGTAATGCCCAGGTAGGAGGCAATGTATTTGAGGGGTACATTGGCCATTACTTTTGGCCTTTCTTTCATCAGCTTCAGGTAGCGTTCTTCGGGAGAAAGGAAAAGCAAGCCTTTGTTTCGCTCCACGACAAACAGCAAAACATATTCAGTAATAAGTCGCCCGAACTTTTGCCATACCATGGCCTTTTCATAGAGCATTTGCATGTCCTGATAATGCAATTGAAGGATTTCCAGGTTGTCCATGGCCACGATATAATCGGTGCTGGGTTTACGTGGCAGCAGGCTGGCGAAATCGGTAATAAAATTTCCTTCGAAGGCGAAATTTATTGTTAATTCTTCCTCATTTACCAGGTTATAGATTCTTACATAGCCCGCATTGATAAATGTTACGTGGCTGCAAATTTCTCCTGCACGCAAAATAAACTCCCCCTTTTTAAGATGCCTCCGCGTAAGCAGGCGCTGCATCATTTGCCACTCTTCGTCTGTTACGTTCAGAAACCGGGAAATGAAATTTCGAATGGAGGTGAACTCATTCATAGTGAAATATATCCGGCATCGCCTTTGCTAAATCCTAAACCAGGCGGAAATGTTCAACTAAGTTATTCCTTTTTGAGAAACCCTTTTCCGGATGCGGCTTAATGCTTCGGGTGTTACGCCAAGGTAGGAGGCAATGTACTTTAAGGGTATTCGCTCAATAAAATGGGGCTTTTCTTTTATGAGTTGGAGGTAGAGTTCTTCCGGGGTTTTGAACAGCAAATCCTGGCTGCGGAAGGCAACCATCACAAAAACATATTCAGCAATCAGCCTCCCGAACTTCTGCCATACGGGGTATTTCTCGAAGGCGGCATGCATGGAAGCATGGTCGAGCTGAAGCACCTCTGCATCTTCCATGGCAACAATGTTATCGCGGGTAGGCTGCCGGGTAACAAAACTGCAATAATCGGTAACGTATTCATTTTCAAAGGCAAAGTATTGGGTACGTTCTTCATCGCGCACGATGTTGTACGTTCTGAAATAGCCCTGGTTGATAAACGAAACATGATTGCAGACTTGTCCTTCCTGTAACAGGTGCTCGCCTTTCGCTAACCACCTGCGGGTTAACGCAGCCTGGTGCACCTGCCATTCTTCTTCGCTGAAGGTGAGAAAGGCAGAAACATATTTCCGGATGGCTGAAAATTCATCCATCCGGAAATATAGCAAGGAAAAGCAATCAGAACGTAAACCGAACGAAGGGTACGGGGAAAAATC
>CAYNIH010000229.1:0-4473 GCA_964397115.1 uncultured Roseivirgaceae bacterium
AAAGTCTTTTCTACCAACAGAAAAGGCAGAAGAAAAAGTCGGGGTGAGAAGATTCGAACTTCCGACCCCCACGTCCCTAACGTGGTGCGCTAACCGGGCTGCGCTACACCCCGAACGGTTAAAATGGCTGCAATATTACTAATTAATGAAAGGGAGACCAATACCTACTTCTTCTTCTTTTCCTGTTTTAATGACTTGAAGAATTTTGCCCAGTTAAAAACATTTAAATAGGGGTTGGTAATGGGCGCGTATTGCTGGCCTTGGGCAATGGCCCACTGGTCGAGATAATAGCGCTGGTTCATGGGTCCATCCATCGGGGATGTTTTTACCATCAGGGCCAGCAGCTCCTGATTCAGGTTTCTCTTGTCAATTTGGCCGTTTTCGGTAGGGAGGTTAAGGGCAAGGATGGCTTCTTTAAAAACTTCTTCGGTGGGGAAGGGCATAATTTCAATTTCTTTCAGGTAGGTAACATCCTGCACCATTTCAATAATAATGGTCAGGTATTCGCCGGGATGGTTAGGCACAATGTAATGCTGGCGTTCATAACCTACCGAACTGATCACAATACTGTCGCCAACCAATACCGGCATGGAAAAAAATCCATAGGCATTGGTAGTGGTTCCCCGCCCTGCTTTGGGTACATACACATGCACGCCAGGCAGTTGATAGGTGTTGTCGTCATCATCCTGCCCGATGACGACACCCGAAAGCTGGATGATCCTGCGCTGGTTTTGCGCCTGCAACTGCAGTGAGGCCATGCTGCAACCTGCCGCCAGAACAATAATAAAAAAGAGTTTTTTACTCACATTAACCGCCTTTATCCTGACCAAGGTTTCAAAAATAATCATTCAGCCATCAACCGCCTAATGCATGGCGAACAAGCAAACTAATCCATTATCTTTGGAGAAGCGGCTACCCCACAACCGAACGTTGACTGCATGAGGCTAAAAACATTCAATCTTACCCTTGGCGCTCAGATTTTCAAGGCCTGTGCAGATGAGTCGCGCTTACGGATACTTAACCTGATCTTCCACAACGGGGCCATGTGCATTTCCGACCTGGAGAAAATACTGGAATATACCCAGGCAAAAACTTCGCGGCACCTCATTTACCTGAAGAACTCAGGCATCCTTACCTACCGGAGGTATAACCATTGGGTTTTTTATGAAATGAAAGAAGAAGTTCAGGAAATCATCAACCAGATTTTTCAGTTTTTGCGGAAAGACAAGCAGTTGCAAAAAGATCAGCAACTTTATCTTACCCTCTTTTCAAACCGTGAACTGGCGGTGAATAAATTGCACCGCGAAGCCTGGCATGTTGAGCCAGGCGGCACCATTAAAGCATGAAATACAAGTGTGTTTTCTTTGACCTCGATCATACCCTGTGGGATTACGAGGCCAACGCGCGCCATACCTTGCAGGAACTTTACCACCACCATGAGTTGGCCCGCGAGGGCATCACGCATTTCGATGCGTTTCTTTCGGTGTTCAATCGGGTAAACCAGGAATTGTGGCAGTTATACGATCAGGGGTTGATTGACAGCACCGTTATCCGAAACGAGCGGTTCCGCAAGATCTTTCAAGCATTTAATCTTGATAATCCCGACCTGGCCCTGCGGCTTTCGCAGGAGTACATCAGGGAATCGCCAAAGAAGGGTAAACTGATACCCGGGGCTGAAGAAGTGCTGCAGTACCTGGCTGGCAGCTATTCGTTAACCATTATTACCAACGGGTTTGACGAGGTGCAGCACACCAAGCTTGCCTCAGGTAAACTTGATCAGTACTTCAGCCACATCATTACTTCTGAGAAAGCGGGCTGTAAAAAACCTGCCCGTGGCATATTCGATGCGGCCCTTGCTGCCAACAAAGTATCTTCCAATCAAGCTATTATGGTGGGCGATAACCTGCTTACCGATATGGCTGGGGCACGAAATGCTTCCCTTGATTCAGTTTTCTTTAATCCGTACCGGTTGCAACACGAGGCGGATGTTTCTTACGAAATCAGCAGCCTGATCGAACTTTGTTCCCTGCTTTAATTACCTTTGTAGCCCTGTTTAACGAATCACCAGAAATTTTTTATGTCAAACGGTTTTTACCATGTTCCGGTTCCAAAAAACGAACCGGTCTTTTCTTATGCTCCCGGTTCAAAAGAGCGTGCCTTGCTGAAGAAGGCGCTTGATGAGGCCCGCTCAAAAGAGGAAGACATCCCCATGTACATCGGTGGGGAAGAGGTGCGCACGGGCAACAAAAAGATGCTGTGCCCTCCGCATGATCATCAACACGTTTTGGGATACTATCACTATGGTGATAAATCGCATGTCGAGCAGGCCATCAATGCCGCGCTGGACTCAAAAGAAGTATGGGCTAACCTGAGTTGGGAGCACCGTGCAAGTATTTTTCTGAAGGCTGCTGATTTACTGGCCGGCCCCTACCGCTACAAAATCAATGCAGCCACCATGCTGGGGCAGTCGAAAAATGTTTTTCAGGCCGAAATTGATTCCTCCTGCGAGCTGATCGACTTCCTGCGGTTCAATGTGTATTACATGAGCCAGCTTTACAGCGAGCAACCCGAATCGTCAGCCGGCATCTGGAACAGGATGGAATACCGTCCGCTGGAGGGATTTGTATTTGCCCTCACGCCTTTCAACTTTACGGCCATTGCCGGTAACCTGCCTACCAGCCCGGCCATGATGGGCAACACAGTGGTGTGGAAACCCGCCAACACCCAGGTATATGCTGCCAACGTGATTATGCAGGTGCTGAAAGAAGCAGGCCTGCCTGATGGGGTGATTAACCTGATTTATGTAAGCGGACCGGATGCAGGCGATGTGGTTTTTAACCATAGAGATTTTGCGGGCATTCACTTTACCGGCAGCACCGGGGTTTTTCAAAACATCTGGAAAACAATCGGCAACAACATTCACAACTACCGCAGCTACCCGCGCATTGTAGGCGAAACGGGTGGCAAAGACTTTATCATGGTGCATAAAAGCGCCAATCCGCAAGAAGTGGCCACCGCCATTTCGCGCGGGGCGTTTGAATATCAGGGACAGAAATGCTCTGCAGCTTCTCGTTGCTATATTCCTTCTACCCTGTGGCCGGAAGTGAAGAAACTCGTGCTTGAAGATTTGAAATCCATGAAAATGGGAGGCACCGAGGATTTCGGAAATTTTATCAACGCAGTAATTGACGAAAAGGCGTTTGATTCCATTACCGGCTATATTGAAACTGCGCGGAAGAATCCCTTGAATGAAATCATCGCTGGCGGAAAGTACGATAAGTCGAAAGGGTATTTTATTGAGCCAACCATTATTGAAACAAAAGATCCTTCGTCTGTAACCATGTGCGAAGAAATATTCGGACCGGTGCTTACCGTTTATGTTTACCATTCCGAAAATTTCGAGCAGACCCTGGAGCTGGTGGATAACACTTCGCCCTATGCGCTTACGGGTTCCATCTTCGCCCGCGATCGGTATGCCATTGAGCTGGCATCCAAAAAACTCACCAACGCAGCCGGCAATTTTTACATCAACGATAAGCCCACCGGTGCGGTAGTAGGCCAGCAGCCATTTGGCGGAGCCAGGGGTTCGGGTACTAATGACAAAGCGGGGGCCAAAGCCAACCTGCAGCGATGGGTATCCATGCGCACCATTAAGGAGACGTTTGTACCCCCGACTGATTACCGGTATCCTTTTTTAAGTAATGAGTAAATCGGATTCACTCCCTTTAGGTTGAATTCTCCCTGATTAAGGAACACTAGCGATCTATGGATTGGCTTCCTTATACCATCTTATCTTTCGGCTGAAAAACATCAGTGCTGCCAACACCAGAAACAGGCCGATGCTACCAATGAGCAGCGAATAATCCTGTTGCTGAATGATTACGAAAATAAAGGAGTAAAAAATGGTCAGCAGCAACGTAAACAATGCGCTTAGTTTTTTGGCGTTAAGAAATGTAATGGAATAAGCCGTTAACAATACAACCGTTGCCAGGGTGGCAATCCAGTAGGCGGTTGTGTAACCTACCTGCTCGGAGAAACTGAGCAGAAGGGTATAATAAATGATCAGCGCAGCACCGATAAGAATGTATTGAAACGGATGAATGCGGATGCGCTGCGTAATTTCAACCAGCACCAATGAAATAAAGGTAAGCAACACAATGAGGATTCCGTACTTGGCCGTGCGGATGCTCTTCTGGTACTGATCAACCGGCATTAACAACTTCAGCCCGAAGGCTGAGCCTGACCATCCCCCTTCGTTCTCCGTCCAGTTCGAAGCAAAGGGCCGGTTGAAGTGCAGCACCTGCCAGGTGGCGGTAAAACTGCTGTCGCTAATTTCGCGGGTAGCAGGCAAAAATTCTCCGCCAAAACTTGGGTCGGGCCAGGGGCCCCACAGGTTTACCGTAGTGGTTTTTCCTGCCGGAACAAAACCAAGTTGGCTGCTGCCTTTAAGGGTAAAGGAAATGTCAACTTTAG
>CAYNIH010000230.1:0-4329 GCA_964397115.1 uncultured Roseivirgaceae bacterium
AACAACCTGGTATCCCAACGCTTCGAAAATTCTGCGCACCACACGGTTCCAGCCAATGTGCAACTCCAATCCGATGGTTTTTCCATCAGGCGATACCACGGCCAGGTCATCAACCACTGCGCGGCCCTCCTCCAGCGAAACGCCATCAAGGATTTTTTGAAAATCGTTTTTCGTCAGGGGTTTGTCCAACTCAACCTTGTAAATCTTTTTAACATTATACGAGGGGTGCGACAATTTCTCCGCCAGGTCGCCATCGTTAGTCAGCAGCAGGAGGCCGGTGGTATTCCGGTCGAGACGGCCTACCGGGTAAACGCGCTCTTTTATCGCGCTACCGATGATGTGCATTACGGTGTTTCGCTCCTGCGGATCGCGTGTTGTGGTTAAAAACCCTTTTGGTTTGTTCATTAAAATATACACGGGTTTTTCAGCGCGCAAAATCTTGTTTTCGTACCGCACCTCATCACCCGGATTAACCTTATACCCCATTTCGGTTATCACTTTCCCGTTCACCGAAATCAACCCCATGGCAATCAGGTTATCGGCTTCGCGCCTGGAACAAACCCCGCTGTTGGAAATGAATTTGTTCAACCGGATTTTACCGGGCTGGCCGGCAACCTCCTCTTTCTTAGTACGCGGCTTTGCAACCAGTCCGTCACGATTAAACCGTTGCTTTTTGAAGAAACTGCGTTTGTTTTCCGGACCTTCTTCGCCTCGTTTGACATAGGGCTTTTTTTCGTACCTGTTGTAAGATGATTTTACCCGAACAGACTTTGAGTAAGGCGTTTTTCTCTCTTGCCCGGTTGCATCTTTGTTGGAACCCCGAGAAATAAATTTTTTTTCCGTGGGCTGGTCGTCACGCTTTGATTTTTTCTTCGGCATTTTTCCCGTTGTGTGTCCTTCTCTCTCCCGCTTAGAAAATTTGCTCCGCGAATTTCCGTAGTTTCGCGAACCGGATTCAGATTTTCTTCTTCCACCGAAACGGCCTGATGGATTAGGCCTGGGCATCGGGTTCTTTTAAATCGGGGTTCTCACCTATCGTATTAATCTCACCGGAGAAATCCTTCGGGGTTGGCAAATCTGCCAAGTCATTTATACCGAAGTATTCCATAAACTTCGTTGTAGTGCCGTATAATAAAGGCCGGCCAACAGTATCCGCCTTACCGGTAATTTCAACCAATCCCTTATCCAGCAGTTTTTGTATGGCATAGTCGCAGTTTACCCCACGGATGGTTTCCACCTCCGGCTTGGAAATGGGTTGCCGGTACGCAATGATAGCGAGGGTTTCCATAGCTGAAACCGATAGTCTTTTTTTGGATTGCTGCTTAAGCAAAATGCCAATGCTGGCCTGGTATGCGGGCTTCGTAAGAAACTGGTAGCCGCCTGCGCTCCGGCTGAGTTGAAAAGAAAATTCTTCCGATTGAAATTTTTCATCCAGTCGTTTAATGGCATTTATGATGTCCTCTTCGGGAACCTCGGCATTGAACATTTCTGAAAGGCATGACCTAATCTCCGCAACTTTAATGGGAGAGGGTGAGCAAAAAATCAATGCTTCTATATGGTTTTGAAGGAAATCCATTGCCTGCAGGCTGAGCCTTGGTTTACTCCGTCTGCATCATTTTGGCTTCGATAGACTGCGTGGTATGCGGTACTGCTATCAGCCGTTCTTTCGGAATGAGCTTACCGGTAACTGAGCAAATGCCGTAGGTTCCGTTTTTAATACGCACCAATGCATTCTCAAGATTGGTAATATATTTTTGCTGCCTGGCCGCAAGCTGGCTAAGGTTTTCTTTTTCGGCCGTTTCGGCACCATCTTCAAGCACTTTGGTGTTTCCGCCTGAAGTGGCATCAGTACCTTCGTCATTGTTACGGTTCAGCGTTTCTTTTAAAATGCGGTATTCGCTGCGGGCTTTTTCCAACTTTTCGTTAATCAGGTTCTCAAACTCCTTTAATTCCTCATCCGAATAACGTGTTTTATCCTCAGGCGTTGAGCTTTTAGCCGGCTTGTGGGCGATGGGGCGCTGAGTCAGTGCCGGGAAATTAGTAAGAAGAGGCACTGCGGGTTTCGCCTGATTTTTTTTCTCAGCCTTTTTGGCCACCGGCTTAGCCGCTGCTTTTTTGGGTGCTGGCTTTGCCGCTACTTTTTTGGCCTTAGGCGCTGCCTTTTTCCTGGCCTTTGATTTTGCCTTCGCAGTTTTTTTGGCTGCTTTGGCGGTTTTTTTCGCTTTTGCCATAATACCCTTATTAAAAAGTTGCGCAAAAATACGTGGACGGTGGTAAAACAAAAAATATAGCGATATTAATTGCAGGGTACTGCTAAGCCTCAATTTTTCAACCATGCGCATCACCGGAGTTGTTTTCTGCCTTTTTATTGTTGCTTCGTGCACCGTTCGCAACAACGAACTTGATCGATGGCTCGATCAGGCATCACGCGTTACCATAATCCGCGATGAATTTGGCGTGCCCCACATCTATGGCAAAACCGATGCCGATGCCGTGTTCGGCATGCTGTACGCACAATGTGAAGATGACTTTAATCGAATAGAAAGAAACTACACCTGGGCCATCGGCAGGCTTGCCGAAGTGGAGGGTGAAACAGCCCTGTTCAGCGATTTGCGGGCAAATCTTTTCATGACAAAAGAAGAAGCCATAGCACAGTACGAAGACAGTCCGGAATGGCTGAAAGAACTATGCCGCGCATTTGCCGATGGCATCAATTATTACCTCTACACACATCCCGAAGTAAAACCAAAACTGCTCACCCGCTTCGAACCCTGGATGCCTTTCTACTTCAGCGAGGGATCCATTGGCGGAAACATCGAATCCATTTCAACTTCGGCCATCAAAGCCTTTTATGAAAATCAACCCATGGCACTGTCCGCCATGGAAACGGTTGATGAACCACAAGGCTCAAATGGGTTTGCCATTTCAGGCAAGCTCACCGAATCCGGTAACGCCATGCTTCTCATCAACCCCCACACATCGTTTTACTTCCGGGGCGAAGTACATGTGGTTAGTGAAGAAGGACTGAATGCCTACGGTGCCGTTACCTGGGGCCAGTTTTTTATCTACCAGGGATTCAACGAAAAAAACGGGTGGATGCACACCAGCTCAGCCACCGATGTAATGGATGAATTTGTTGAAACCATTGTAGAGAAGGACGGAAAACGCTTTTATCAATACGGACATGAACTGCGCCCGGTAACCGAAAAACACGTTAGCCTGACATACCTTTCGGGCGATTCGTTGCGCGAAAAAACCTTCACCATTTACCGAACCCACCACGGACCGATAACCCACCGGGTGGATGGCCGGTGGACGGCTACCGCCATGAACTGGCAGCCGGCAAAAGCGCTGGAACAATCCTTCAGGCGAACCAAAACAAAATCCCTGAAAGAGTTTATGCAGGTAATGGAGTTACGAACCAATTCTTCGAACAACACCGTTTATGCCGATGCGGACGGAAACATTGCCTTCTTTCAGGGGAACTTCATTCCTAAACGCGATACAACTTTTGATTATTCAAAACCTGTTGACGGCAGTAATCCTTTAACCGACTGGCAGGGGCTGCACGATGTGCGCGAATGCATCCAGGTGATCAATCCCGGTAACGGCTGGATCCAAAATTGCAATTCGACCCCATTCACTTCAGCTTCTGAGTACAGTCCGAAGAAAGCGGATTACCCCTACTACATGGCTACGGAGCCTGAAAATTTTCGCGGTGTGCATGCCATAAAAGTTTTAACGGGCCGCTTAGGGTACACCCTGGATAAATTAATTGAGGCCGCCTATGATCCGTATCTTCCTGCTTTCGAAAAGCTTATTCCGGGTTTGGTCGAAGCGTTTGATCAATCCGGAAAGAAATACGCATCTTTAAAACCGGCCGTTGATGTTCTGCGCTCATGGGATAAAAAGGTTTCCAAAGAATCGGTAGGCATGACGCTCGCTCATTATTACCTGACACTGTACCTGCAAAAAGGTCTGCGCCCAAGCGGGCTTAGTCCAATGGAGCGCATAAACTTTTTTGGCACAGGAACACCGCATGAAGAGCGGCTGCAGTTGTTTGTGGAAGCCGTTCAAAAACTAACCTCCGATTTCGGAACCTGGAACATTGCCTGGGGTGAAGTAAACCGCTTTCAGCGCCTGAGCGGGGATATTGAGCAGCAGTTTGATGACACCAAACCCAGCCTTGCCGTTGGGCTCGCCTCGGGCAACTGGGGCGCGTTGGCTTCCTTTGGTTCGCGCGGAGTAACGAATACAAAGAAAATTTACGGAACGTATGGAAACAGTTTTGTGGCCGTTGTTGAATTTGGCGAAAAGATTCGCGCGAAG
>CAYNIH010000231.1:0-4313 GCA_964397115.1 uncultured Roseivirgaceae bacterium
CTTGATTTGAGTAATTATAAGTTTCCGCCTTTGGAACTGCTCAATGAGTATGATACGGGCAAAGTGCAGGTAACCCAGGAAGAGTTGAACCAGAATAAGGATAAAATTCTCGCCACGCTTACCAATTTCAAGATCGGCATTACAAGCATCAAAGCTACAATCGGTCCTACGGTAACGTTGTACGAAATTGTTCCGGATGCAGGTATTAAGATTTCGAGGATTAAAAATCTTGAAGATGACATTGCCTTGAGCCTCTCAGCCCTGGGCATCCGCATCATTGCCCCGATACCCGGCAAAGGCACCATTGGCATTGAAGTGCCGAACAAAAACCGCGAGATGGTCAGCATCCGGTCGGTATTATCCACGCAGGCTTTTCAAAAAACCGATAAAGAATTGCCGGTGGCGTTAGGAAAGACCATCTCCAACGAAGTGATGGTGATAGACCTGGCCAAAATGCCGCACCTGCTGGTGGCCGGGGCAACTGGGCAGGGTAAATCGGTGGGGTTAAACGTTATCCTAACCTCCCTGTTATACAAGCGTCACCCGTCCACGCTAAAGTTTGTTCTGGTTGATCCGAAGAAAGTGGAAATGGCTTTGTTCAGCAAGATTGAGCGCCATTACCTGGCCAAACTGCCCAACAGCGAGGAAGCCATCATTACCGATACCCGTAAAGTGGTGCATACGCTCAACTCGTTGTGCATTGAAATGGAGAACCGCTATGAAATACTCAAAGACGCGGGCGCCCGTAACCTGAAGGAGTATAATGCCAAATTTGTAGCCCGCAAACTCAACCCTAAAGACGGGCACCGGTTCTTGCCCTACATTGTGCTGGTCATTGACGAGTTGGCCGACCTGATGATGACAGCCGGTAAAGAAGTGGAAACACCCATTGCCCGCCTGGCCCAGTTGGCACGCGCTATCGGCATTCACCTGGTGGTGGCTACCCAACGCCCCTCTGTGAATGTTATTACCGGTGTGATCAAGGCCAACTTTCCGGCCCGGTTGTCGTTCCGTGTTACTTCAAAAGTTGATTCACGCACCATCCTCGATACGGGTGGAGCCGACCAGCTGGTTGGCATGGGCGATATGCTCCTATCATCCGGTTCAGACATCATTCGCCTTCAGTCACCGTTTGTGGATACGCCTGAGATTGAAAAAATTTGCGAGTACATTGGTGCGCAGCGGGGTTATGATTCCGCCTACCTTCTTCCCGAGTACGAAGACGAGGAAAGCGGAGCCTCTACCGTTGACCTGGCTGAGCGCGATGCCTTGTTTGAAGAGGCCGCCCGGCTGATTGTGATGCACCAGCAGGGTAGTACCTCACTCATCCAGCGCAAGCTCAAACTCGGCTATAACAGGGCCGGCCGCCTGATTGACCAACTGGAAGCTGCCGGCATTGTGGGCCCTTTTGAAGGCAGTAAGGCCCGCGAAGTGCTGATTAAGGATGAGTTGAGTTTGGAACAATTATTGAATAGTTTGAAGGAAAAACACGGATAACGCGTTAATTTTGCCGACCATTTTTCAAACACATACCTAAGTAAATCACTTTAAATCAATGAAAAAGGGAATATCCTTTCTTGTTCTGCTACTGATTACCCAGGTAGCATTTTCGCAATACGACCCCAAGGCCCTCGAAATCCTGGAGGCCATGAGCAAAAAATATAAAGCGTACACCGCCTTTGAAGCCAACATTACCTCCAGCCTTACCAACGAAACCGAAGGCATAAAGGAAGAATTTAAAGGGAAGATTACGGTAAAGGGTGAAAAATTCCGCCTGGTGATGGACGACCAGGAGATCATTAACAACGGCACCACGGTGTGGACCTACCTGCCTGCTGCCAAAGAGGTGAATATTGATAACTACGATCCTTCGTCTGATGAAATCAACCCTTCCCGGATTTACGAAGTGTACAAAAAGGGATTTAAGTACCTGTACCTGGAGGATGCAACGGATAACGGTGTGTTGTGCGAGGTAGTTGACCTGGTACCTGAAAAGAAAGACGCCCAGTATTTTAAAATCCGGATGAATATTTCAAAGAAGGACCGCAGCATTCAAAGCTGGACGATGTTTGACAAAAGCGGCAACAAGTACAAGTACGCCATTACCAAGTTTAGCCCCAACGTAGCCGTAGCCGACAACTTCTTCACGTTCGACCCAAAGAAATACCCGGGTGTTGATATTATTGATTTAAGGTAGCCGTTACCCTGATGCCGGTTCACTCTGCTGTCTGGCCCTGAATGTTTTTCCTTTGGCAGCATTTCCTTTCAGGGATATCCGGTAAGGGCTGTTTGAAGCGGTGACAAAGAATGTTACCAGGTCGGTTCTGCTGCTGTTGATGAAATAACCGGTTTATTCCAATAAATACACGGTTAGGCGGGTTGGTAATATTTTTTAATTTCAACCCCTGTAACACTGCCCATGACTCGTCCTGAACTGGTACAACTAATCAGAAAAAAGAAATCTTATTTATGCGTTGGTTTGGATGCTGACATCCGTAAAATACCCGGCCACCTGATGAAGGCTGATGATCCGGTTTTCGAATTTAACCGGCAAATCATTGATGCCACGCAGCATGTAGCGGTTGCATTTAAATTAAATACTGCTTTTTATGAAGCTAACGGCATCAAAGGATGGGAGAGCCTGCAGAAAACACTGGCGTATATTCCTGCCGGTTGCCTGACCATTGCCGATGCCAAACGTGGAGACATCGGCAACACTTCGGCACTCTATGCTCAGGCTTTCTTTGAGCAAATGAATTTTGATGCCATTACGGTGGCACCCTACATGGGTGAAGATTCGGTTAAACCTTTTCTGCAGTTTAAAAACAAGTGGATTATTCTGCTGGCACATACTTCCAACCCGGGCAGTGCCGATTTTCAGTTGCTCGAATCGAAAATAACCAATCGGAAGTTGTACGAAGAGGTACTTCTCAAAGCCCAAGCATGGGCTTTGCCCGATCAACTGATGTTTGTGGTTGGCGCTACGCAGGCCGAGAAAATGAAACACATCCGCGAACTTGCACCCGATCACTTCTTCCTGGTACCTGGCGTAGGGGCACAAGGTGGCGACCTGGATATGATTTCAGTTAACGGCATGAATCGCGATTGCGGGTTGATAGTCAATTCATCGCGCGCTATCATTTATGCTTCTTACGGGCCCGATTTTGCCTCGGCTGCCGCTGCCGAAGCGGAAAGGGTACAAAAGGCAATGGAGAAGCACCTGCGTGCGCAGGGTTTTCTGTAGTGATTGCCGGGCGAACAGGAAGGCTTAACTATCCGGGAACATGACCGAATCGTTTTTGCACTATATCTGGCAGTTCCAGTACTTCGATAAAAAGAGGCTTACTACTTCTGGTGGTGAGCGCATCGAGATCTTTCACCCGGGAATTAAAAACCGAGATGCCGGCCCGGATTTCTGCGATGCCCGGATAAAAATCGGGTCGCTGGAATGGCGGGGAAGTGTTGAAATTCACATACAGGCTTCCGGATGGCTTACCCATCAGCATACTGTTGATCCCGCCTATGAACGCGTTATCCTGCATGTGGTGTGGGAAGAAGACAAGATCATCAGTCGATCGGACGGTACAATTATGCCAACCCTGGTTTTAAACAATCGCGTTGATGCTGAGTTATGGAAGCAGTACCGTAAACTGATAACCAGTGCGGAGGTCATTCCTTGCAAGGGTTCGTTTCAAAAGGTCAGTGCAGTAACCCGGCTTTCCATGTTGGATAAGGTAATGCTGCAACGCCTTGAAGTAAAAGCCAAGAGGGTATTTGAACTTCTTAATAAAAATAAGAACGATTGGAACGAAACAGCCTATCAACTCCTGGCGCGGAATTTCGGCTTCAAAGTAAATGCCGAACCCTTTCAGCAACTTGCCGGATCATTACCTTATAAAATCATTCTGAAGCATGCCAATCAGTCTATCCAGGTTGAAGCACTACTGTTTGGCGTGGGCGGCTTCCTCGAAAAAATAAGAGACGATGACTACATCATGCTTTTGAAAAAGGAGTTTGCCCTGCTCAGCAGAAAGTATGACCTCACAAAAAAAATCATGAATAAAGCGCAGTGGCGCTTCCTCCGCTTGCGGCCTTCTAATTTTCCTACCCTCCGGCTGGCGCAGTTTGCAACCTTCCTTTGCAGGCAACCCACTATTTTTTCAGCGCTGGTGTCTTCCGATTATGAAGGGTTGCTGAACCTGCTGGCAATTCGTCAGTCGGATTACTGGAGGCAGCATTACCAGTTTGGCAAAGAAGTAAAATCGGTACCCGGGTTAGGAAAAAGCAGCATCGATAATATTCTTATCAACTCG
>CAYNIH010000232.1:0-822 GCA_964397115.1 uncultured Roseivirgaceae bacterium
GACATTGGTAAACACCATCGATGGCCCCAGAAACACATCGTCTTCACAAATAACCCCTGTATAGATAGATACATTATTCTGAACTTTTACATTGTTACCCAAAACTACTTCAGGCGATACCACAACGTTCTGCCCAAGGTTGCAGTTTTCTCCAATAACACAATTAAGCATGATGTGGGAAAAATGCCAGATTTTTGTGCCTTTGCCGATAATGCATCCCTCATCAACTACTGAACTGGGATGTACAAAATAGGAATTGCTCATGTTACGCGCGAAACTGATAAATACGCTCGATGATATCAACTACTTTCATGCCTTCCAGGGCATTGGCGGTAATGATGTCTTTTCCTTTTAATGTATTGATTACGTTCTCGAAAACATAATGGTGGTTTGCTGCACTTCCTTTAAAAGGACCATAATCATTAGGAGGATTCGTTTCAGGCAGGTCAGGCATCTCATAATCCTTAATGTGGCAATATTCTATTTTATTCATATACTGACCGCCAATTTTCACCGCTCCTTTCGAGCCGATTACCGAAATTGAACTTTCCATATTGGTATTCCACACGGAAGTTGAAAAATTAATACAACCCAATCCTCCGTTAACAAACTCAAAATGCACTGTTCCTGAATCTTCGAACTCCGTGCTTTTCTGATGATTAAAGTTCTTAAGGGAAGCATGAATGTTTTTTATATCGCCAAAAACCCAATACATAATATCAATAAAATGACTAAATTGGGTGAATAAGGTCCCGCCATCCATCGAAAGAGTACCTTTCCATCCTTCTTCATTATAATACCGGGCATCACGATTCCAGTAAC
>CAYNIH010000232.1:832-4312 GCA_964397115.1 uncultured Roseivirgaceae bacterium
CATAAAAATCTCACCCAAAACCCCTTCCGAAACAATTTGCTTGAGCCAACGGCTGGGTGGACTGTACCGGTTTTGCTTAACAACAAAAACATGGCGGGCCGACCGCAATGATTTCTCAATAACCTGTTCGCAGGATTTCCGGGTAAGGCCCATCGGCTTTTCAATAACAACATGACATTTTTTTTCCAGAGCAAGTAAAGCATGCTCCACATGAAGTCCATTAGGGGAACAGACACACACTACATCTGTTTGAATTTCAGTTTTATAAAGATCATAAAGTGAACTAAAAAAAGGTACACCCACAGGATAAGAAGGATCCTGCTTTTTAGTGATATCCGAATCCACAACAGCCACAAGTCTGCCACCAGGAAAATCCTTAATTATAGCCGCATGCCTCTTTCCTATATGACCAAATCCGACTACTGTAAACTTAATTTCCTCCACAACTCATCTAATTATTCGCCAAATATAGAACTAAGTCAAAAGATGGCTACAACTACCGGATATACTTCTCAAAATTCTTATTCTCCCGCTCAAACAATACTTCGCGGGGCAGGGATTTAAAGTACTCGTAGGTAATCTTCAGCCCCTCCGCCCTGGAAACCTTCGGCTCCCACCCGAGGATTTCTTTGGCCTTGCGGATATCGGGCTGGCGCTGTTTGGGGTCGTCAACAGGCAGCGGCCGGGTAATGATTTTCTGGGTGGTGCCGGTAAGCTTGATGATCTCTTTGGCGAACTCCATAATACTAATCTCATCGGGATTGCCGATGTTCACCGGCAGGTGGTAGTCCGACATGAGCAGCCGGAATATGCCTTCCACCTGGTCGTCAATGTAGCAGAAGGATCGGGTTTGCGAGCCGTCACCAAACACGGTTAGGTCTTCGCCACGCAACGCCTGCCCGATAAACGCTGGCAACACGCGTCCATCGTTCAGCCGCATGCGCGGGCCATACGTATTGAAGATGCGCGCAATGCGCGTGTCCAGTCCGTGAAAGGTGTGGTAGGCCATGGTCATCGCCTCCTGAAAGCGCTTGGCTTCATCGTACACTCCCCGCGGGCCAACGGGGTTTACGTTTCCGTAATATTCTTCCGGCTGCGGATGAACCAGCGGGTCGCCATATACCTCGGAGGTGGAGGCTATCAGTATCCTGGATTTCTTCACACGCGCCAATCCCAGCAGGTTGTGGATGCCCAGCGAACCAACCTTTAACGTTTGAATCGGGATTTTTAAATAATCAATCGGGCTGGCCGGTGAGGCAAAATGGAGGATGTAGTGTAACTCACCCGGTACGTGCACAAAGGTAGACACATCGTGGTGGTAAAACTCAAAATCAGGATGCTTAAACAGGTGTTCAATGTTGCGCAGGTCACCGGTAATCAGGTTATCCATGGCAATGACATGAAAGCCTTCCTTAATAAAGCGATCGCACAGGTGCGATCCGAGAAAGCCGGCACCTCCGGTGATGAGTACACGTTGCTTGTTATACATACCAATAAATGATCAAGCAAATTTAGGAGAATTACACGATTAACTGGTGGCCAGAAATAAAATGAGGATTCAACAAATCAGGTTTATTATAGACCAGTTCTTCTTTTGAATTCTTCTGAACGACAGCAATTCCAACTTCCTTCACAATGGCATGAGCCGCGGCCGTGTCCCACTCCATGGTGGGGGCAAAGCGGGGATAAATATCCGCTTTGCCCTCGGCCAGGAGCATGAATTTTAAACTGCTGCCGGAAGAAATCAGTACAGGATCAGTTAGTGAAGCAACAAACGCTTTTGTTTCCTCATCCAGGTGCGACCGGGAGGCTACCACACGCAACCCGGGTTGGTTAAGGTCAACGTGCTCCCGCTTGGATAAGGCAACCGGTTGCCCGTTTCGTTTCACAAACGCCCCGTTCCCTTCGGAAGCAAAATATACTTCACCTGTTACCGGAACAGCCACCACCCCGAGTACCGGCTTTTGGTTATGAATGAGCGCAATGTTTACGGTAAACTCACCGTTGCGCTTTAAAAATTCTTTGGTGCCATCCAGCGGGTCAACCAGCCACAGGTATTCCCATTGTCTGCGAGTTTCATAGGGAATGCTTTTTCCTTCCTCGCTGAGAACGGGTATGCCGGTTTGGCCAAGCACCGAAACAATAGCGGTGTTTGCTCGCTTATCGGCCAGGGTTAACGGTGAGTTGTCGCTCTTGATTTCTGTTTGAAAATCTTTTGAATTATATACCTTAATAATCTCCTGGCACGCGAGTTCAGCAGCGGTAATACTATTCTCTAAGTACTTTTTATAATCCATAGCTATAATTGATTCTCCGTTGCCGATCTCCGGTTACCAGTATCTGGCGACCACCAATTGGTACCTGGCTAACCGGCAACACGGTTACACCATCATCCCAGCAGCCACCGTTTCATTGGTGCCCTCATCCACCAAAATCAAACTTCCGGTAATCCGGTTTTTGCGGTAGCTGTCGAACGACAAGGGTTGTGCCGTACGAAGTTTCACACGGGCAATGTCGTTCATGGTTAATTGGCTGATGCCCTCCATCCGTTGCAAGGTATTGATGTCAAGCTTATACTGAATTTCCTTTAACACGCCCTTGGTTTCGAGGGTAGTGTGGCGCAGGTAAAATTTCGATTGCAACGACACCGGCCGCTGGTTCATCCAGCACAGCATCACATCAATATCCTGGGCCACTTCGGGCTGGTTATTGGGCTTGCATAGCATATTTCCTCGGCTGATATCCAGGTCATCCTCCAGTGTAATAATAACCGACATGGGAGCAAATGCCTCGTTTAACTTCTCGCCATTCACCTCAATGGTTTTTATTCGCGAACTGAACCCTGACGGAAGCACCATAACTTCATCGCCAGGCCGGAATATTCCCCCTGCCACCCGTCCGGCATACCCACGGAAATCCTGGTGTTCAGTGGTTTGAGGCCGGATGACGTGCTGCACCGGGAAGCGGGCATCAATGTGATTGTAATCGCTTTCGATGTGTGCATTTTCAAGCAGATGCAGCAGCGTGGCCCCTTGGTACCAGGTCATCTTCTCCGACCGGTTCACCACATTATCGCCATGAAGGGCGCTGATGGGAACAAACTGGATGTCGGAAACTTCCAGCTTTGACGAGAAGGCTTTGTACTCCTGAACAATCTTATCGAACACAGCTTCATCGTAATTCACCAGGTCCATCTTATTCACGCATACAATGATGTGCGGAATCTTCAACAGTGAAGCAATAAACGAATGGCGGAATGTCTGTTCAATCAACCCCTTGCGGGCATCAATTAAAATCAATGCCAGGTTGGCCGTTGACGCACCGGTGACCATATTGCGGGTGTATTGAATATGCCCGGGCGTATCGGCAATGATGAACTTGCGCTTGGGTGTGGCAAAGTAACGGTAGGCCACGTCAATGGTGATGCCTTGTTCGCGCTCTGACTTCAGCCCATCGGTAAGCAGCGATAAATCAATATAG
>CAYNIH010000233.1:0-4289 GCA_964397115.1 uncultured Roseivirgaceae bacterium
CTGCCGGCATCGAGGTAAATCAGTTTTAATCCCAGCATTTCACCGGCCAATGCGGTGCAGGCCGCCAGCGAATACTTGTCGTCAGGCAGCGGTGTGGTGTTGCTCATGTAGGCCACCGAGGTAGTGCGCCCGGAATTGATCAGCAGGTATCCGGTAGGTAACACTTCAAGCCGGGTGTTGCGGATTATGGGTGCGGCTATTACATGCTGGCCAATGAGCAACTCGGGGTTGCGGCCCGATATGAGTGACAGAAAGAGAAGGGCATCGGCTGACGGCTCAATCTGCATGGCATTGCCCGGAAAGAGAATTACCGGTAAGGTAACACTTTGCTTGATCTGGGATATTATCTCCGAAAGGTTGGAGGAGGTTACCAGGCTGCCGCCTATCAGGAAGTAATCAACACAGTTCTCACTGGCCAAATCAATAAGATACTGAAGCTGAACACGGTCGGTAACCTTATCGGGGTCGATCAATACGGCTATGGATTTTTTTCCTACTGCCTGCTTTTGAGAAAGTAAATTAAGAATGCTCATGCTGTTTTGTTTCGGCCTGTGCCTGCAGGTATTCAGTGAGTTTTTCTTTGGCCATGTTCAGCAAGAAAACAGTTGCCTGGCCCACAAGGGCTGTACCCAATTGTGAAATAACACGGGTAACCGGTGATTCCTCTTCAGGTTCTTCATCGGGTTCAGCAGCCGGTTTAGTGGCAGCCTTCTTCGCTTTGGCCTTTTTTGATTTCGATCCGCTAAACTGGCGCACGAGGATATAGGTTAGGGCCAGTGCTCCGCCAATGATCAGGGCATTGGTTATTATTTTTTCAGTCTGATCCGAAAGTTCCTTTAACTCTCCTTCAATGTCTTCGCGCTGCTGCGATGCTTTTCGCAACAACTGGCTCTTCACGGGGTCGTCCGTTTGTTGCATACTCATGACTTATCTTTCTGTTTAATATGCTTTTTAATATTCTCTTCCAGGGCATGGCTAAGTCGTTCGCGCGAAAGCGCAATGATCACAATCAGTAACAGGTAAAATCCGCTTACAATGGCAAATCCACCTGCCGTACCGGTAAAACTGCCTAATACTAAGGCCGCAGCTACACTCAAAAACACAATAACAATCCCCGCCAGCAGCATCAGCATCAGAAAGATGGATGCCCTGGCAATGGCCCGCGCAACATCTTCTTTAATTTCGTACTTCAGCAGTTCAATGCGCGTTTCAACGTAATCGTTCAGGTTGTTTACCAGGCCGTCAAGTTTTAAAAATTTCAGAATGGTATCCTTGAGCATAGGAAAATCTACTTGCAATATAGACAGAAGCATCCGGAAATGCTCAATCCTGCGAAATACCGGTTACCTCCTCCGTTTCTATAATCCGATGGCCGGCCTGACTCGTGAACTTCAATATGGCAGGGTAATCCCGGCTTATGTAAAACCGTTGGATTACCGAATCGGCCTGCTGGTAGTACTGCCGTTTAAATACGTAAACCGAATCGAAAGTTAATCCCGATGACAGCGTCAAGGCAGGGGTGATCGCCTCAACACAGCAGTTGAATTTTCCTTTCCTGTTTTCATCATCCCAGCAGTAACCAGGCTTGTTAAACAGGAACATTTCCTTGTTGATTTGGAGCATATTATTACGCCTGTAAACAACAATAACTTCCTCGGGGGCATTGCCGACTGACCGGTACATCAGCCACTCTCCGCTTTTATTGCCCGAAGGCTGCTTCAGCACTACGGCCACCTCCGATTGTGATGAGGTTTCATAATTGGTGTGTTCAATGTTCATCCGGATGGTATTCACCGAATCCTTATTCAGGTAGATAAGGGAAAACGGGATGAAGAAGAAAACGGAGAGGATATACACAAAACCTACCAGTCGATAACGCAGGGTTAAGCGGCCGAGGCGATTGGCAAGCCCCAGCGGAATTTGCCTGAGCAGCGGCACGGGGTAAAACAGCAGCACACCAAAGAAATTAATGAGAAAGTGCACAAGGGCGATGTTGATGGCGCTGGCAGAATTAATGCTTAACGTTGCGGCAATAAATGCTGTAATGGTAGTACCCACATTGGCGCCCAGAATAAAAGGAGCCGCTTTGCGCAGTGTAATGATTTTTTCGGCCACAATGGGTACCACTACCGAAGTAGTGATGGTGCTCGACCGGATAGCGGCAGTGGTGAGAAAACCCCAGAAAAATGATTTCCAGGTATTGCGGAAGAAAAAGCGGCTGAACCGTTCCGGTGAACCGGCCATCAGCAGGTGGGAGATGATCCTCCTGAACAGTACGATAGAGAGCAGCAATAATCCGAATGACACGATTGCCAGGACAAATCCGCTTGGGATTACACGAATCAGAAAATCAACGAATGGGGTAAAACCTGACCAGCCAGACAGGAGCGACTGTCCTGATGTCCAGGTAAAATGGAAAAAATGCTGAGAAATGTATTGAGAGCTTATAGAAAGGAAGCGGAAATAATATTCGAGCGGGAAGAGGACGGCAACCGTGAGGATATTAAAAAAGTCGTGATACGTGCCGGCCGCCACCGCCCTTCTGAATTCCTTTTTCTTGTTGATAAAGCCCAATGAAACGATGGTGCTGGTAATGGTTGTACCGATGTTTGCGCCCATGATAATGGGAATGGCACTCTCCAGAGGTATTGAACCGGAGACCACAAAAGCGACAACCAATGAAGTGGTGGTTGAACTGCTCTGGATCATGGCGGTTATCATCAACCCGATGAAGAGGGCGGTAAACGGGTTGGAAGTGGCCATGATAATCGTTTCGGCAGCCGGTTTTCCGAGATTCTGAAGCGATGATACGAGCAGGTCGAGTGCAAAAACAAACAACAACAACGTGCCCAAAATGTACAAGGTTGTTTTTACGCGAGCCAGGTACGGTGGACGCGGAGCGGGCAGGTTTTGTTGAACGGGTGTTTCCAAATCAACTGCGGGTTAACTCATTAATTCATTCACGGCCATCCAGGCCATCAGGCCGGGCCCGATGACAAGTGCTTCTTCATCTATGTCGAATGTTGGCGTGTGCACATACGAAGTTATTCCTTTTATTTCGTTACGGGTACCTAACCGGTAAAAAGAAGCCGGAATAACCTGGGAGTAATAGGCGAAATCTTCCGATCCCATGGTCACGTCCAGTTCCACAATGTTTTCTTTGCCTACATACTGTTCGGCTGCCTGCCGGATTCGTTGCGTTAACTCAGGGTTGTTTTCAAGGCACGGATAGCCTGACGATAGGGTAATTTCACATTTACCGCCCATGCTTTCGGCTATTGTGGCAGCCATCGTGCGTATTTTTTTAAGCGCCTCCTGGCGCCAGCCTTCATCGAGGGTACGGAACGTACCCGCCAGGTGCACGTCATCGGGGATGATGTTGGTGGCACCGTTAGCCACAAACTTACCAAAACTGAGTACGCTGGGCTTTTTGGGTGAGGCGTTCCGGCTAACGATTTGCTGCAGGGCAATAATGATGTGGGAGGCGATCACCACCGGGTCGATGGCAAGTTCAGGGGTGGCACCGTGCCCGCCTTTGCCGATTACCCGGATGTATATTTCGTCAGAGCTGGCCATGTATTTTCCTGCGCGGAAGCCCACCTTCCCTACCGGAAGCAATGGAAACACATGCTGGCCGATGATGGAAGCAGGTACAGGATTTTTAAGAACACCTTCTTTGATGAGGAGCGAGGCACCACCTGGATTTTTTTCTTCGCCTGGTTGGAAAATCAACCTTATGGTGCCGTCAAATCTTTCTTTGATTTCATTAAGTATTCGTGCCGTACCCAACAACGATGAGGTATGGGCATCGTGGCCGCAGGCATGCATTACCCCGCTGTTCGTTGATTTGTAGTCAACGGCATTTGCTTCCTGTATTGGCAGGGCGTCAATATCGGCCCTCAAGGCAATGGTTTTAAACGTTGGATTCTTCCCCTTTATCTCGGCCACAACTCCTGTATTGGCCATGCCTACGGGCTCTAAACCAAGTTCTTTTAGTTTTCGGATAATGAAGGCAGCCGTTTCAACTTCCTGATAAGAAAGTTCGGGATGGGCATGAAGGTGCCTGCGCATGTCAACCACTTCGTGGGCATTCTCCTCAGCAAGTTTTTTTATCCGTTCAAGCAGGTGCATTCTCAAAAATACAAATCCTTAGCGGAATGACTGCCCGGACAAGCGCCTGTTAGTTCAAAGGAATTTTATCGGGAACAATTATGGCCCCTTCGAAATACCGTTTTACAGCCATAAAGTCTTTCTGGGCATCTAAGCGGGTAACGTATTTTCCGGTTTTT
>CAYNIH010000234.1:0-4259 GCA_964397115.1 uncultured Roseivirgaceae bacterium
CGTAATACAACTGCCAGTACGTACGCAGGGCATCGAGGTAACCGCGGATGGCCGCGTCCTTTTCCTGCTGGGCAATCACCACCGTGGTAATGTCGGTTTTGCCGGCCAGGTAACGCTGGCGGGTAACGGCATACCGCTCATCGGCCACTTGGCGCAGCCGCTGGCTTACTTCCAACTGACCGGAAATGGTTTTGAACTGGTTAATCTGTGTGATGACCTCCCGCTCCAGGTTGCGTTCTTCTTGCTGCACCAGGTATTCTGTAAGTTTCTGGTTGGCTTGCGCCATGCGCATGCTGGCCTGGTTGCGGCCCCAGTCAACTACCGGCACGGTAAAGCCCACGTTGAGGCGTTGCTGCGAAAGCAGGTCGCGGTACACCTGGCTGAATTCAGTAGCGCTGTTGTTCAGGCCGTAAGAGGCCACCAGGTTTATGCGGTAGCGCTCGCCCCGTGCACGGGCCACATCCCGCGCGGCTTCTATTTTCCTGCGCTGGAAGGAAAGCGATGCGGCCCGGTTTTGCCTTGCATAGTGCAGGGCCGTTTCTTCATCAATACTTACTCGCTTTACATCGGCCGGAAGCACCAGGCTGAAGTCGTCCTGACCGGGCAAACCGGCCAGTGTACGAAGCGCCAGCCGCGCATTTTGCAGGTTCATCCGCGCCTGGCTAACCTCTTGCCGGGCACGCAGCCATTGCACTTCGGCCTGAAGTAATTTTTCGCGCGTGGTAGTGCCTAACTCAAAGCGTTGCTGCTCGGTTCGGTGTATGGTGTCGTTGGCGGCCTGGTTTAATTCGGCAACCTGCAGCGCCACCTGCGCCTGCACCACATCGAAAAAAGCCTGCACAGCTTTTACCGACAGGTTTTCGAGTTCTTCGGCAAATTCGCGTTTCGATTCTTCGTAATACAGGGGTTCGGTTTGGCGGTCCCAGCGCAGCCGGTTAAAAGAAAACAAGGGCTGTTCGAGCCGAACGTTCATGAGCGTACCGCTCCACTGACCGATGTTAAACTGGTAATCGTTATAGCGGCTCAGGTTGCTGTTTACCCACAGCGAGCCGCCCGTTAAGCTCAGGGGCTGCTGAAGACCCAGGTTCAGCGTGCCGGTGGTTTGTTCCCGTTCCTGAAACCGGATGGTGCCATCGTCAAGCCGGTTAAGAAAAAAATCGCGGTTGTAATCCGGCAAATCGCCATTCAGCCAGAGTTGCGGCCGGTAGTTAGACCGGTAAAGCCGGTACTGCCAATAGCGGTTTTCTTTGCGTGTTTCGGCCTGAAGGGCCAGGGGCGACTGCCCGCGTACAAGGTTGAGTATTTCATCGAGCGTGTACTGTTGCTGCGCCTTGGCTGCGCATATACCCAACAAAATGAATGTGCAAAGTGTGCCAGCTGTTTTCATAGCTACGTGATTAACAACTATATGGTTGGTTACCTACTGCTTTACAACCTGCACCGGGGCATCGTGTGCCAATTGCAGGTTATTGGTAATAATGGCCTGGTCCTGCTCATTCAGGCCCTTGACGATGACGATTTCCTTCCCGTTTTCGCGGCCTACCTCTACGTAGTTCCATTTTGCCAGGCCATCTTGTTCGGTAAAAACAACATGCCGGCCTGAGCGGATGACCACGGCTTCTTTAGGCACAAGCAACACCTGATCATAGGGAACAGCAAGTGTGGCCTGCACGTGCATACCGGGCAGCCAGGATCTGCTTGTTTGTAGTTGCAGGGTAACGCTAACCAGTTTCGACTTCTCATCTACCCGTGGATTGATTTCACTTATTACTCCTTTAGCCTGTTGCCCTTCATTCCAACTGGTAACTTCGGCCTCCATGCCTTTACGAAGTTTCAGCGCATCTTCTTCCAGCACTTCGCATACGGCCGTTATTGAGGTGGGATTGTGGATGCGGCACAGTTCATCCTGCTCGCGCACCAACGAGCCGGTTTTTACTTTCAGGTTGGAGATAACACCGTTCACTGTTGCGCGGATGAAGAGGTTTTCATACTCCTGGCGGGCCTGCCGCCAGGCCACTTCGGCCGCTGCCAGGCCGCTGCTGATGCGCAGGTTTTGCACGGCTTGCGCATAGCGAAGCGTATCGGAACCGGCATAACTCAGCAGTTGATCGCGAAAGGTCAGTTCGCGTTCGCGCATACGCACTTCGGCTTCTTCGAGTGCAAGTTTTTGGCGCGTGCTGTTTAACCTAATCAGCAAGTCGCCCTGTTTTACATAACTGCCGTTGTGTACAAACACTTCATCGGCCAGGCCCACTGCGCGGCTCAGCACCACCACATCGGTTGTTGCCTCAATGCGCCCGTTGGTGTGGATGAGGTAGTCAAATGACTTGCGCTGCACCGCAATGGTGCGAACCTCGGTTGGCGGAATTTCTTTCCTCACCAGGGCCGGGTCCTGCTCTTTGGTTTCTTCTTTGGGTTGGCAGCACACAGCAACAATTGCTACGGCTGCAAGCCAGTGAAATCGTACCATGTTTTGCATACCTTTTCAAAAATAACAAATGGATAATAAATGTAAGACTTGAAAGGCGTGCATTTTAACGTGTTCATGCCTTAATTGAGAGAAAAACGTTTGAACCGTTTGAAACTTCCACTCACAAGTAAAAGTGCCAAAATCAAAGGTGAATCATATAATGTCAAAATTTAAAACTGAATAGGTAGTTGATAATAAAAATCTATACTCTTGCCGCGCTTTTTTGCAGGCTTCCAGTCAGTCATATTACTATCCGAAGGGATGGCGTGTGAAGGGCCCTGCTGTGGGGGGTGTTGAACATTAAACCAAAGTGACAAAAAACAATGCAAATCTTACAGGGTTGGTAGTTGGTTAAAACTAATCATTTGCTTTTAGCCAGTTGAAATACATCAAAAGAAAGATAATTTTCATCAAAGTTTGGGTTTTCCGGATTATTGCGAGAGAGGTACAGCCCTTTCTTACCGACAAAAAAATTATCCAAATAATAGATTCTTTCTGGCATTAATATTTCACCCATTACATCAAAATCGCTATTTAGTATAAGTACAGAAAACACGGGAAGATTACCCCATAAATTAAACAAATCCATTGAACTATTTACATCAATACCAGGATACACAAAAATATAATACACTCCATTAAAACGATCGTAAGTAAAATTATAGAATGCTCCTGATTTCAGAAGGTTCTTCAAATGTTCATTTAAATCTGTGGGCAACGGTCGCTCAGTAAATTTTCTAATATACTTACTATGAATAGGAATATATGCCCCTTTCAAGTGGTCGGTTGTAACTAAAATTTTGTCAAAATACCGCCAGAGATAGACAAATCTTTTTCCATCGAATACCCTGGCAAAAGAAGGCTCATAGTAATTCGTGCCATCCCAATACCCTCTTGGATAGCCTAACGGCAGGAGTTGTACGGCCTTTGTTTTAATATCTATCTCAATACACAACCGTTGATTCTCAAATCTATATACATCGTAAAAACCATAATTTCCAAGCAGGTAATTTGTAAGATAAATTTTAGAACCTTTAATCACGAGAGGGGTATTGATATGACTTCGTGAATAAAACGTAGCTCCGGTTTCCATACCATCCGTGGTTACATGGTAAGGAAATTTATCGATTACTTTTCCTTCATAGTTAATTAAATAAATCTTCTTATCGCCTTCGGAGGTTATAAAAATACTGTCTGCATTTTTGTACCAAAAACCTCTTACCGTTCCCACGCCATTCTGACCTTCTTTCGCCAACCTTATTTTTTCGTGAATACGAAGATTGTCCAAATCAAACACTACAATTTCATTTCCGGCATTCAGGTATCCGATAAGGCCTTTATCTGGCTCATTTTCCAGAAAGAAAATTGCCTTTGATTGAGGTACCATGCCACTATCAAGCGGTAGTTTAATAGTTTCAGTTTTGTGTAATGTGTAACTACCTGAATTTTCCCTCTTTGAAGAGCAGGAAAGGACAATTAATAAAACAAGCAAAAAAAAGGTTTTATGCATATCTTATTCTTCTTCTTGTTAAACCGGACAAAATTTAGGCCTCCGGCCGTTCCATTTCTGCGCTTGTTAAACCGATAAGTAGGGTAAAACGACAGTGGAGCGTTTGGAGGCCTAATAAACAAATGAATTTACCTAAATGGTTTTAATTCATTGAATTGGGCTCCCTGGTTGGCATGACCCACAACACATGATCCCATTCTCACAACAATCTCTGTCTACATCATTCCACCAACATCCATTACAAGAATCCTGTGCGCTGACAGGTATGGTTAGCACGCT
>CAYNIH010000235.1:0-4231 GCA_964397115.1 uncultured Roseivirgaceae bacterium
GATGAAACCACGGGCTATTGGTCCTGCCGGAATGAGCGGCCGCATCACCGCCATTGATGCGGTGGTAAGTAATCCGGATATTATTTATGCCGGGGCGGCCTCCGGGGGTCTGTGGCTTTCAACCAGCGGGGGCGTAACCTGGGAGCCCATCTTTGATAAAGAGTCTACGTTATCAATTGGTGCCATCGCCATTCAACAAGACAATCCATCTGTGGTATGGGTGGGTACCGGTGAAGGTAATCCGCGCAACAGTTTGAACGGTGGCGATGGTATTTATAAAACGCTGGATGGTGGTAAAAGTTGGAAGAAAATGGGACTGGAAAAAACCCGCCACATCCACCGCATCATTATTGACCCTAAAAACCCCAATACCGTATATGTAGCAGCTATCGGCTCGCCCTGGGGCGAATACCCCGAGCGCGGTGTTTATAAAACTACTGATGGCGGTGCTACCTGGGAAAAAATTCTGTTTGTGGATAACAAAACAGGATGCGCAGAACTGGTGATGGATCCCTCGAACCCTAATAAACTGTTCGCCAATATGTGGGAGCACCGCAGAATGCCGTGGACCTTTAGCTCGGGCGGCCCTTCCAGCGGTCTGTATGTTACTTATGATGGCGGAAAAAACTGGAAGAAACTTACCAGCAAAGAAGGATTGCCCGAAGGCAACCTGGGCCGCATGGGCCTGGCCTTTGCACGCAGCAAACCCAGTGTAGTTTATGCCCTTATCGAGGCAAAGAAAAACGCCCTTTACCGGTCGGATGACGGTGGCGAAAAGTGGACTAAGGTAAACGACAAGGAAGAAATTGGCGACCGGCCCTTTTATTACTTTGAGATTTATGTTGACCCTAAAAATGAAAACCGGCTTTACAGCATTTATTCGCGCGTTGGCGTGAGTGAAGACGGGGGCAAATCCTTCAGGCAACTGCTTCAGTATTCGGGAGTTCACCCCGATCACCACGCCTGGTGGATTCATCCGGATAATTCCAACTTCATCATTGATGGCAATGATGGCGGGTTGAATATTTCGCGTGATGGAGGTAAAACGTGGGTATTTGCCGATAACATCCCGGTAGGACAATTCTACCACATCAATGTAGATATGGAGCATCCTTACAATGTGTATGGCGGTATGCAGGACAATGGCTCATGGGTTGGTCCTGCCTACGTGTGGCGGAGTGCAGGCATCCGAAATTCGTATTGGCAGGAAGTGTACTTTGGCGATGGCTTTGATGTAATGCCCGATCCGGATGATGCACGCTATGGGTATGCCATGTCGCAAGGCGGAAACTTAGCCCGCTACGATTTGAAAACCGGATTCACCAAAAATACCCGGCCTACCCATCCCGATCCGAATATGAAGCTCCGCTTCAACTGGAATGCCGCGCTGGCCCAGGATCCGCACAGCAGTTCAACTATTTATTATGGAAGTCAATTCCTGCACCGATCAACCAATAAGGGTGATACCTGGGAGATTATTTCGCCTGATCTAACAACAAACGATCCGGCCAAACAAAAGCAGCACGAAAGCGGAGGCCTTACCATGGATGCAACCGGTGCCGAAAATCACTGTACCATTATTGCCATAGCTACCAGCCCCGTAAAGCCGGGCATTATTTGGGTAGGTACCGATGACGGCAACGTTCAGCTTACCCAGGACGGTGGCAAAAGCTGGACAAATGTTACCGCAAAAATTACCGGCATGCCCAAAGGCGCATGGGTTCCGCAAATACAGGCATCGCCAAAAAATGCAGGCGAAGCTTTTGTGGTAGTTAACAATTACCGCATGTTCGACTATAAGCCTTACCTGTTCCGCACCAAGGATTACGGTGCAACCTGGGAAAGCCTGGTAACTCCTACGCAGGTGGGCGAAAGCAATTATACACTTGCCGTTGTGCAGGATCCGGTGGAACCTAAACTGCTGTTTTTAGGAACAGAAAACGGATTGTTTGTAAGCATTGATGAAGGCAAAAACTGGACAAAGTGGACCAGTGGCTATCCTGCCGGTGTTCCCACAATGGATCTGATTATCCATCCCCGCGAACACGATTTGGTTATCGGCACATTTGGGCGTGCTATTTATGTGCTGGATGATATCCGGCCGCTGCGCGAAATGGTTAAAGCGGGTGGTGTACCCACAAAAACACTTCAGTTATTTGCTCCGCCAGATGCCTACCAGGTGTCAATACAACAACCTTCGGGGCCACGCTTCGATGCTAATGCAGTGTTTAACGGGCAGAACAGGCCGATGGGCGCCATGATTACCTATGCTGTGAATAAACCGGCTGCCCCAAAGGAAGAACCTAAGCCTGCGATAGACCCTAAAACAAAAAAGCCGGTGGCCGAATCCAAACCCGCTGTACCGGCTCCGGCTAAACCCGGTGTTAAATACGATTCAGTGAAGTTGGAAATTCTCAATTCCAGTGGAAAACTGGTGAATACGATCCGCCAAAAGGCGCCTGATGAAAACGGAATATATCGCATGAGTTGGATGCTGAATGAACGTAGCGATCGCCAACCCTCCCGCGAACGACCACGGGGTGAACAAGCCGGTGGTGGAGGAGGATTTGGCGGGTTTGGAGGTACCCCGGTGTTGCCAGGCACCTACAAGTTGCGGATGACGTTTGGCGACCAAAAAGATTCTACTATGCTTACGGTTAAACCCGATCCGCGCCTCGATGTGCCGTTAAGTGTATATGAACAGCGCTATACCATGCTCAAAGATTTGCAAAACCTGCGTGCCAAGGCCACTGCCGCCACCGACAGGCTGCGCGAGTCAAAGGAAGTGGTTGAAGAGTTTGAAAAGAAGATCAAGGACGCTAAACGAAGTGAACTGAAAGAAGCAGCCGACAAGACCAAGGCCATGAAGGATTCTATTGATGCGCTGTTCGACTTTATTCTCGGCAAGGTGGATACCCGCCAGGGTATTTTGCGTGCGCCCGATCCGACACCCGTATCGTACATTCAAACGGCTGTGGGCTACGTGGCACGGTCGCGTGACCCGATCAGCGAAACGGACAGGCGTGTTTATAAACATGCTGAGGATAAGATGGCAGAAGTTACCCGAAGAATAAACAACTTTTTCAGCACCACCTGGAAGCAATACCGCGAAATGATGGAAAAGGTAGCTTTATCTCCTTTCAAAGATTATGAACCCATTAAGTAATAACAGGGGCTGTGAATGATTTAATAAAGCAAAGTCTGGCCGGATAACCCGCCAGACTTTTATTTTTGGGGAGTTGATATGGTTACAGTAAAAAATCTTTCGTTTAACTACCCGCAGGCAAAACCTATTCACTTTCCTGATTTTGTAATCGGAAGTAATGAACAAGCGCTGTTGTTGGGCGATTCGGGTAGCGGCAAAACAACTTTGCTGCATATTTTAGGAGGCTTGCTACGGGGCTACACCGGGTCGGTGAAGATTGATGACGCAGAACTGGCCGACCATTCGGAGCAGGCACTGGATCACCTAAGAGGAAAAAAAATCGGATTTGTTTTTCAGCGTAACCACCTCATCAGCGCATTAACGGTAAAGCAGAACCTGCAGTTGGCGGCTTACCTTGCCGGATCAACTCCCGACCCGGCACGTATTGATGAAGTGCTTACCCATTTATCCCTTTCCGACTGCAAAAACCGGAGTGTGTTGGAGATTAGTCAGGGACAGGCGCAACGGGTGGCCATTGCGCGGGCCGTGTTGAATAACCCTTCAGTAATTCTTGCCGATGAACCCACATCGGCACTGGATGATAAAAACTGCGAACGGGTTATCAACCTGCTGCTTCAGGTTGCGGATGAAACCCATACCGCGCTAATCGTGGCTACCCACGATCAGCGACTCAAATCAACAATCAGCAAGCACATTAACCTTAATTCAGCCTCATGAACCTGGGCAATCTGGTGTGGAGTTACCTCAAGGCCAAGCCGCTGAATACGGCATTGAATATCGTACTGCTTGCCCTGGGTATTGCCGTAATGGTGGTGCTGATAATTTTCGGCAAACAGGTGGAGGAAAAAATACAATCCAATGCGAGGGGAATAGACTTGGTAATAGGAGCAAAGGGCAGCCCGCTGCAGCTCATCTTGTGCAATATTTTCCACATTGATTTTCCAACCGGTAACATCAGCCTGGCAGAGGCCGAACGAATTGCCGGACACCGGCTCATAAAGAAGGCAATCACTATGGCGCTGGGCGACAGCTACCAGGCTTACCGGATCATCGGTACCAACCTCA
>CAYNIH010000236.1:0-4230 GCA_964397115.1 uncultured Roseivirgaceae bacterium
TTATTCGGTGGGGTTATCTCCTTCAGGCTGAAACAAGATACGGAGGAGGCCGCAACTGCATTGGTTACCAGTACACGCTACTTTAAGCTGGCCGAAAGCCTGGGTGGGGTAAAAAGCCTTATCTGCCATCCGGCACAGATGACGCATAAATCCATTCCACGCGAAAAGCGTTTGCAGTCTGGCGTGGCTGATTCACTCATTCGTTTGTCGTGCGGCATTGAAGATGCCGAGGATTTGATTGCCGACCTGGCCCAGGCACTCAGAAAGACTACTGAAAAAAAAAATGTCACCGTTTAACTGTACAGCCATGGCAAAAACGTTGAAACTCGGGTTGTTCGGCTTTGGCTGCGTTGGCCAGGGCCTGCACCGCGTACTACACGAAACCCGCGGAATAAAAGCCGAAATAAAACAGATATGCGTAAAGCATCCGGATAAAAAGCGATCGCTGCCGGATTCGTTCTTCACGTTCGACAGGGAAAGCATCCTGCACGATCCGGAAATTGATGTGGTGGTGGAATTAATTGATGATGCACGTGCTGCATTTGAAATCGTTAAGGCATCATTACAAAACGGCAAACACGTGGTAACCGCCAACAAAAAAATGCTGGCCGAAAACCTGGAAGAAATTTTTCAACTGCAGCAACAGTACAACCGATCGATATTATATGAAGGTGCCGTTTGCGGCAGCATACCGATTATTCGCAACCTCGAAGAATATTACGATAACGACCTGATTACTGAAATAAGCGGAATAGTTAACGGTTCAACCAACTACATCCTCACCAAAGTAATTGAAGAAAAAAAGAGTTACGCTGATGCATTATACCAGGCCCAGCAACTGGGCTTTGCTGAAAGCGATCCGAGCCTGGACGTAAAGGGTTTTGACCCTAAGTATAAACTGGCCATTGTGCTTGCTCATGCCTTCGGGGTATTTGTTAAACCCGATGACATCATCCACTTCGGGATTGACCGTATTGGCGCTGCCGAACTGGCCTACGCACAACAACACAACCTTGCCATTAAACTGGTAGCGCACGCATTCCGGTTGGGAAATACCATCCATGCACTGGTTGCACCCCAATTTATTGAAGCGGGCAATCCGCTGCGGCATGTGGCCAATGAATACAACGCAGTACAGGTTGTGGGCGCTTTTTCTGAAAAACAACTGTTTGCCGGCAAGGGTGCGGGCAGTTATCCTACGGGGTCAGCCGTATTATCCGACATTTCTGCCCTGCGCTATGGATATCGTTATGAATACCGAAAATTTCATCAACAAAGTAATGGGCGGTACTCCAACGATCTCACGGTGCGTGCCATGGTCCGTTTTCCGGCCGAAGTGGCAATTCCGCTGCACAGTTTCCTGGAAATAGATTCTGGCTATGCCGGTGCGGCTGATCAATACCTGAACGGCCGGGTACATGTTGAAAAAATAAAGGCATGGAGTGAAGAACCCCGCATCGGGTTAATCCTTGCCCCGAAACCGGATTTTGCTCCCTTGGGTAGGGCAGCAAATTCCAACGTGCTATTGGTGGCCTGAAAACGCCTTGAACAACACGCAAAAAACTCTCTGCTCATGCCCAATTTAATTCGTGCGCACGATATATTTGTAGCCCGTAAACTTGGTTTAGTCATGATTATTGCCTCCTCTATTATCGCCTTCACGGTTATTATTCTATTGCTGGTTGCCTTGCTGCTGGTTGCCCAGAAGCAATTGGTACAATCCGGGCCGGTAAAAATCATCATCAATGGCGATGCACAGAATGCCATAACCGTTGCGGCCGGTTCATCACTGCTCACCACGTTGTCTAATCAAAAAATATTCCTTCCTTCGGCCTGCGGTGGCGGGGGTACCTGCGCCATGTGCAAATGCATTGTTGAATCAGGCGGGGGCGATGTGCTGCCTACCGAACTGGGCCACCTGAGCCGGCAGGAAAAAGCAAACCACGTTCGGCTGGGATGCCAGGTAAAAGTAAAGCAAGACATGTCCATCCGCATTCCGGAGGAGATATTCGGTATAAAAAAATGGCAGTGCGAAGTGGTGTCCAACTACAACGTCTCCACCTTCATTAAGGAGTTTGTTGTAAAACTTCCCCCGGGCGAAACGCTGAAATTTGAAGCGGGCGGTTACATCCAGATAGACGTGCCTGCAATCACGGTAGATTACAAAACCATTGACATCACACCCCACCCTGAGTTGGGTCATAAACCCGATGTTTTCAAAAGCGATTGGGATAAATTCAAGTTGTGGGATTTGAAGATGAAAAACGATGAGCCTATCTTCCGCGCCTACTCCATGGCCAACCACCCGGCCGAAGGAAACATCATCATGCTGAACATCCGCATTGCCACCCCTCCCTGGGATCGAGCCAACAACAAGTGGATGGACGTGAACCCCGGTATTTGTTCTTCGTATGTGTTCTCGCGCAAGCCGGGCGATAAGGTAACCATCTCCGGCCCGTATGGTGAATTCCACATTAACCCCACACAGCGCGAAATGATTTACATTGGCGGGGGTGCCGGTATGGCCCCGTTGCGCGCGCAGATTTTCCACTTGTTTCATACCGAAAAGACTACACGCAAGGTTTCCTATTGGTATGGCGGCCGGTCGAAAAAGGAACTGTTTTATGTTGACCACTTCCGTAAAATCGAGAGGGAGTTTCCCAACTTCAGGTTTTACATCGGATTATCCGAGCCACTTCCTGAAGACAACTGGAAAGTATTGAAAAGCCTGGACGACCGCGAAGGCGATGGCTACCTGGGTTTCATTCACCAGTGCTTGTACGACAACTACCTGAAAAACCATCCTGCACCTGAAGATGTGGAGTATTACCTGTGCGGCCCCCCGCTGATGAACGCGGCCGTACTGAAAATGCTGGACGAAATGGGCATTCCGAAAGAGAACATCCGGTTTGACGACTTTGGAGGATAATCCTCAACAAACGAAAGGAGCCGCAAGGCTCCTTCTTTGTTTATAACGTTTTGTATCTTTCAAGAAATTTATCCGGCATGGATTTAACGCTGCTGTTCACCCCGGTTGATGAACCGGTGTATGCTTCCATCACCTCCTCCGCTACCTTTGTAAAAAGCATACGCACATATGGCCACAAAATGCCGGAGTATAAAGATGCACACATTGCCCTGCTTGGCGTACAGGATGACCGGGCCACAACCACACCGCACAACGGAAATGCGGCAAACGAAATCCGAAAAAAATTATATGCGCTGAAAAAAGGAAACGGGTTATACCGTGTAGTTGACCTGGGAAATCTCAAACCCGGGCACGACCTGAACGAAACCTACACCCGCCTGAGCGAAGTGTGCCGCATTCTTTTGGAGAACAACGTGCTGCCGGTTATTCTGGGTGGCTCGCACGATCTGGACTACGGGCAGTATGCTGCTTACGAAACGCTGGATAAACTGGTTAGCCTGCTTAATGTCGATGCCTTCCTGGACCTGGATGATAACCCCGAAGCCGAGGCCAACCGGAAACACATTCATAAAATTTTATTACACGAACCTAACTTCCTGTTCAGCTATACCCACCTGGCCTACCAAAGCTTCCTCATCGATCCTCAGTCGGTAGCGGTTTTGGAAAAGTTGTACTTTGAGGCCTTCCGCATCGGCCAGATGCGCACCAACCTGCAGGAGATGGAGCCGGTTATCCGCAATGCCGATATGCTTTCGTTCGATATCACCGCCATCCGGTCGGCCGATGCACCAGGAAATACCAACGCCCAACCCTTTGGGTTAACCGGGGAAGAAGCCTGCCAGATTTGCTGGTATGCCGGGCAAAATGAAAAACTCAGTTCAATCGGGTTTTACGAGTATCACCCCGATAACGATGATGCGAATAAAAAAACAGCCTCGGTAATTGCCACGATGATTTGGTATTTTATTGAAGGCTACTACCACCGGAAGAAAGAACAAAATTTTCGCAGCAACGACTTTTTAAAATATGTGGTGGCCATGCCGGTGGAGCCGGAAACCATTACCTTCTTTAAAAGCAAATTCAGCGAAAAGTGGTGGATGGAAATCCCCTATCCCGGAGGCCTGGAGCGGTACAGCCGAAACAGCATTGTGCCCTGCAGCTATTCCGATTACCAAACGGCCACCAAGGGCGAAGTGCCCGAACGGTACATTAGCATGGTGGCGAAGTTGGGGTAGGCTGTGCTTTGCTACTTTGCGGTAGCTGGTTGTGATTTTTTTCCCGCACGTTCAATGCGTTGCTTC
>CAYNIH010000237.1:0-4226 GCA_964397115.1 uncultured Roseivirgaceae bacterium
CAAGTACAAATTTCATAGGCCCAAGATACAATTTACCGGCAATATGTATTTTTGAACCATGCCGTCAGGCGTGCGCCTGGTTACCCATGTAGCGCATACCAGCGTGCAGCCTAAGCCGAAGTAGCTCAGCGGTAGAGCAACGGTTTCGTAAACCGTAGGTCGTGAGTTCAAATCTCATCTTCGGCTCATACACCATGCTTTCCAAAAAATGCAAATACGCCATTCACGCCCTGGTGCACATGGCAAGGAGTCCGGAGGAGAAATTTCTTATACGGGATATTTCAACCTCCTGCAACATTCCTAAAAAGTTTCTGGAAAACATTCTGCTTGAACTGAAACGGGCAGGTATTTTGGGTAGCCGTGCCGGTAAGGGAGGCGGCTATTTTTTAAGGCGCTCACCACATGAAGTTAACCTGGCGGAAGTGATTCGCCTCTTTGATGGCGCCATTGCCGCCATACCCTGTGCTACCTACAAATACTACGAACCTTGCAAGGAGTGTAACGATGAAGACACCTGCAGCATCCGCCATGCTTTTTTACAAGTGCGCAACGCAACTGTAGAGATGTTGAAGCGCGATACCCTTAAGACCCTTGTTAACCAGAAGAAAAAACTTAGCCGAAAAAGAAACCGGCACCGCCCCCAATTACGTTAACCATCCGTATCCATGCACCGTCTTATATCCTTCTCCGTACTGGTCTCCTTTTTACTTACTGGCTGCGGTAACAAAAACGAATTTGTACAACCCCGCTTAAAGCCCCTGGTAGAAGCTGTATATGCATCGGGGAACATTGTTGCGGAGAATGAATACCAGGCCTTTGCCCAGGTTGACGGTTATGTAGAAGACAAACTGGTTAACGATGGTGACCTGGTAAAAAAAGGTGATGCCCTCTACCTCATCCAGGCCGATCAGCAAACGGCACGTTACCACATTGCCCGTGAAAACTATGAACTAGCGCTTAAAAATTTACGCGATGATTCACCGGTACTTGCCGAACTGAAGGCCACGTTAACTTCTGCAAAGACCAAACTGCAATTCGATTCAATAAACTTTCTGCGATACGCCAACCTGATGAAAAACAACGCCACCTCCCGGGCTGAATATGACCGGATGAAGTTGACGTACGAAAATGCCAAAAATGATTTTCAATCAGCTAAGAGCCGTTACAACCGAACCCGCGATCAACTTCAACTCGAACTGCAAAATGCCGAAAACCAATACCGGATCGCCCGCGATGAATCAGCGCGCTATACCATTCGCAGCCAGATAAACGGCCGCGTCTTCAAAACTTTTAAGGAAAAGGGTGAACTGATGAGGCGAAGTGAAGTGGTGGCCGTGCTGGGCAGTTCTGATTCATTTTACCTGCAACTTAACGTTGACGAGCTGGACATCCAGCGCATTAAGGCCGGCCAGCCGGTTGTTGTAAGAATTGATGCTTACCCTGACAAAATTTTCAAAGCCACGATTAGTAAAATCTACCCGCTGGTTGACGCACGCCAGCAATCGTTCCGGGTAGATGCGACCCTGGATGAAAAACTTCCCGGCACCTATTCGGGGCTTGCCTTGGAAGGGAACATCATTATTCGCGAAAATCCCAGTGCCATGGTTATTCCAAAAAGTGCGCTGCTTCCCGGTGACTCAGTAATTGTTCAACATTCAACCGGCATAAAAAAGATAAAAATAACCAAGGGGATTACCACCATTGACGAAGTGGAAGTAGTAGCGGGTATTGACACAGCCAGCCTGGTAAAGATAAAATAATGCAACACCATGAGCCCAGTATTTGAAATCGCCTGGACGCACCTTACCGCAAAACCCAAGCAAACCCTCATCGCCATGCTGGGAGTTACGTTCGGCATAGGCATGTTCATTGCGCTGGTTAGTTTAATGACCGGCCTCAACCAGTTTACCGAAGATGTCACCATGACCTCTTCGCCCGATATTCACATTTACCACGACATTACCCGTGAGCGGAACACTATTCTAGAAGAAATCAATCCGATTGGCATAAATCTGGTTCACCACCAGAAACCAAAAGCAGAAGGCAACAAGCTGCGCAATGCCTTGCAGATAGTAGAAGTTATCCGCAACGATCCGCGTATTTCGGGGGTTGCTCCAACCCTTTCATCACAGGTTTTTTACAACTTTGGACCCGTTCAACTGAATGGGTATATTCTGGGGGTTGATATTCTTGAAGAAGATAAATTGTTTGACATCCGTTCCCGGCTGAAATCCGGCAGACTGGAAGACCTGAAGTCAAATCCGGACGGTATTCTGGTAGGAACAGGACTTGCCCGGAAACTTAATGCCGATACGGGTGACCGTGTTGTAATTACCACCCCGCAAGGATACACGATGACGTTGAAAATTATCGGCACATTTCAGATGGGCATTGGTGCTGTAGATAATGTTCGTGCTTACGCCAACATATCCACTGTACAAACTATTCTCCAAAAAGATAAAACCTACATCACCGATATCAACATTAAAGTGCATAACCGCCAGTTGGCTAAGATTATCGCTCCTGACTTTCAACACATGTTCGGTTATAAAGCCGAAGACTGGGAAACTGCCAATGCCACTTTCTTAACCGGTGTGACCATCCGCAACATTATTACCTGGTCGGTATCCGTTACGCTGCTCATCGTGGCAGGCTTCGGAATTTACAACATCCTCACCATGACCATCTACAACAAGATGAAAGACATTGCCATTTTGAAAGCCATGGGTTTTTCCGGCAAGGATGTGCGCTCAATTTTCATGATCCAGTCGGTGGTCATCGGATTGGCTGGCGGTGTAATGGGTTTGATTATCGGCCTGGGGCTCTCGTGGCTTATCTCGAAAGCGCCATTTAATGGCGGAGACATTGTAAGCCTCGAACACTTTCCGGTAAACTTCGACCCGATGTACTACCTGATCGGAATTGTATTTGGTGTGCTGACAACCGCTTTCGCGGGATACATGCCTTCGCGCAAAGCAGCACGGGTTGATCCCATCGAAATCATACGAGGGCAGTAGATCATGGAACCGGTACTTCAAACCCGAAAGATCAGCAAGTACTTCTACGAACCTGAAAAATTCCAGGTGCTCAAGGAAATTGACCTGACTGTGAACCCGGGCGAATTTATGTGCCTGGTCGGCAAATCGGGATGCGGCAAATCAACCCTGATGTACGTGCTGTCAACCATGGATACCGATTTTGAAGGAGAACTCAGGATAGCCGGTGAATCATTGAACGGCCGCAATCAGAATTACCTATCTGCCTTCCGCAACAAACACATCGGTTTTATTTTTCAGTTTCATTTCCTGCTCCCGGAATTTACCGCCCTGCAAAATGTTATGCTTCCTGCCCTGAAACTGGGTAACTATTCGCGCGAAGAAGTTGAATCGAAAGCGTATGACAAACTGAAGATTCTTGGGGTAGCCGACCAGGCAATAAAAATGTCGTCAAAGCTTTCGGGCGGGCAGCAGCAGCGCGTGGCAATTGCCCGTGCGCTCATAAATGATCCGGATATTATCATGGGTGATGAACCTACCGGTAACCTCGACTCGTACAACTCGAACCTGGTATTTGATATCCTGCAAAACTTAGCACACACCTACCGGCAAACCATTATTGCCGTTACCCACGATGAGGATTTTGCCCGCAAATCAGACAGAATTGTGGAGATGAGCGATGGGAGAATTGTAAATAGCTAATAATTAGTGTACCTCAAGTCATTTCAAATAAGCCGGTAACGCTACTCCTTCCTTCAATACCGGATCAGCAACAGGCGCAAGCCGCACCATTTGCAGGGGCACTACACCGGCCCAGGTGTTGAGCGCGTAATCTTCTTCATCATCCTTAGGGGGGCCTGTTCTTATTTTTGCCGAAACCTCTTCAATAGAAAAGGCCAGCACCATGGTGGCCTTCCACTCGGCTTCCGTAGGTTTACGCACATCATCCCACCGGCCCGGCTGGATTTTGTTGGTGAATGCTTGAAGTATTCGGTACAGTTCCTCCTCATTTATTATTCGCTCAGGTTTAGCAAATAAAACCACCGAGCGATAATTCATGGAGTGGTGAAAAGCCGACCGGGCAAGTACCAACCCATCCAGGCAGGTTACGGAAATACAAACCGGTAATTTTTTCTCTGCCAGTTCGCGCATATAAAAACTGCCCACCGAACCATGAATATAAAGTTTGTCTCCTAACCGGCAGAAACCAGTAGGAATCTGAGCAGGCTC
>CAYNIH010000238.1:0-4203 GCA_964397115.1 uncultured Roseivirgaceae bacterium
CCGGTAGTCGCATCAAGGCGGGGGTAATTGGGTATGCGCCTCTTCCCGGATTTATTATCGGGCCGGCTGATGTACAGGGTGCCTGACGATTTGGATATATCGCCTAGTCCGCCCTCGGCTGCAGCCGTTGAATCGGCCCCCACCATGGCGTTGTTGATCTTCCTGCGCACCATCTGGCCGCGGGCGTTTTTCTCCATCGAATAAAAGTTGATGGAGTCAATCTTGTTAAGACTTATAAAAAAGCTGTCGTACTTGAGCGTAAAGTCTTTGCCGGTGATTTCGAAATTGCCGGCTGTGATGGTGCCGTCAAACTTGATATCGCGGTTTTGTAATACCGTAATCACGCTGCTGTCGGGCTTAATCACTACGTTCAGTGAATCACTTAAGCTGAACTCTTCCACCCCGCGCACTACCATGTTACGTTTTTTAAAACTAAGGGTGGCGTTGGCATGAGCCGGCTTTTTCAGATCGGCCATCGCGTACGACCCCATCACGGAGTGAATTTTCATGTTATCATAATCCACTTCTCCTTTGTGTGCCAGGTACTGGGTAATGGCCTTTTCCTTCACGATGGCCAAATCTTTATCGGACCGGTAATCAATCAGTCCTTTGATGGCCAGGAACTCGAGGGCTTTCTGGGCATCGAAGATGTTGATGCCGTAAACCTGGGCCAGGTCTCCGCTGTGTACCTCGCGGGTGTTGTTGCTAATACAATAGTTGGCCACAAGGGCCAGCGGGTGAAAGTTGAAGCCCGACCCATGCAAGTGATGAAAATCTTCAGGGTCGTAATAATCGCGCGATTCCAAGATCATCGGCACGGTGGAACGGCCGCCCACCGTTGAAATATCGAGGCTATCGGCCGCCAGGTTCCACCGGATAAGTTCGGCCGAAAAATCGAGCCCGAAAAACGAAGCGGTAAATGGGGTATTTTTTAATGGGCCCTTTTCACTTGTGAGCACCACCGTATTTCGCAGAATGTTGTAATTAAGCTGCACCGACTGGTGCGAAAGCGAGTCGTTTTGCTGATAGATGGTGATGGCCGTGCGGGCAGACTGCACCGTGGAATCGGTAAAAACAAACTCGCGGGATTGGGAGCGGAAAAGCCGTGAACCCAAACTGTCTAGCACATCGAGGGTGGCGTAGTCGTTGTTGACATTTGTACTTTTTATGCGGGAGCCGATCAGCGAAAATCCTCCGCGGTATTGCATGCGGTCGGTGCCGAAGCCCTGGATTGCCAGGTTATTTTCATAGGAGGTAAACTGTGGCCAGGAAGAGTTGATTCCCTGCTTGCGCGGCTGCGAGCGAAACTCAAACCTGCCGTAAATCATGCCGGGTGTTTTTCCGGTGTAGTTGAATTTCACCAGGTCGGCTTTCAGTTCGGGTTTATTAACCTGAAAATTATAGACGGTAAAAGTGCAATACACCGAGTCGGCACTCAAACCGGCTGCCGTCCAGTCGAATTTTCCTTCCTCACCGGCAAACAGGTTATCGGTAAGCGAAAAAATTCCTTTTGCGTTGCTCAGCCACACCGAGTCGGAAGGGGTAACAAAATTCAGCGACACCCGGTTAAACCGGATAACCGGTCCTTCAATTACCGGCTGAGGAGGAGGCGTCATCCAGTAGGGTTGAACGACCTGCGGTGTAGTATCCAGCGGCTCATCCTGCCAGTCGTCCCAGTTGGTTTCCTCAGCGGCTGTTGTATCAACAGGCGGAGGGAGGTATTCGATATAGTCGAACTGGTAATCATCTTCGCGGGCATAGAGGCGGTAAGCCTTGTCGTAATACAAGGCATGGTGCAAAAAAAAACGGTTGGAGGCGTTAAGGAACTTCAGCGTTTTGTCGGGTGTGTAATTCTCAACAACCTTATCTACCACTCCTAAAAAATCGTTGAGCGTGGCCATGTCGGCCCCTTCCACACTCACTGCATTAACGATACAACCAAAGTATTCCACAAAATGAGGGCGCAGTTTATAGCCTTTGCGCTTCATCCGGTAGAACTGATTCTGAATGCGGAACTGCTGATCCTGCCCCAGGTTATTCCATGCAGAGGTAAGGCCCCCGCCTACTACCATTGCTTCGGTATTGCGGGTGTTTTCCAGCACCACGCGCACGCTGTCAGAAAAGCTGGTAAAAGTTACCGGCTGGGTTTGCGCAAGCCCACTGGTTGCCACAAGGAGCAGTGAATATTGAAAAAATGCTTTCACACCGGTAAAAACCTTTGAAATTCGTAAATAATCGCCTTAAGCCCAAACGCGTGTTATGAAAGCCGCGCCAGCAACAGGCTGGCCCAGCCCTCGCGCACATCGGCCCGCACCTGCGTTAACGAATAACGGTGGGCTTCCGTGAGTAAATCGGGAATATCTTTTTCGTAAAAGCCACTCAGCAACAACTGCCCCGCAGGATTAAGGTATGCTGCATACTGATGAAGCTCTTCCAGTAAAATGTTCTTATTGATGTTGGCCAGGATGATGTCAAAATTCATGTCAAACGCGAGGCCGGAGATTTTCCCCTGACGGATGAAAATATTGTTGCACCCGTTCACCTGCGTATTTTCGGTGCTGTTCAGTATGCTCCACTCGTCAACATCAAATGCTTCTACCCGAGCGGCCCCGAGTTTAGATGCCATAATGGCCAGCACACCCGTGCCGGTGCCGGCATCCATCACCACTTTGCCGGCATGATCCAACTCCAGCTGGGCTTTTACCATCAGGTAAGTGGTTTGATGGTGCCCGGTGCCAAACGACATTTTTGGCGTGATGATGATTTCGTACGGGTATTTTTTTTCGGGCTGATGGAATGCTGCGCGGATCAGGCACTTGCCTTCAATGTCGATCGGTTCATAGCTCTTCTCCCACTCTTCGTTCCAGTTTTTCTTTTCCACCCGATCGAGGTAAAACAACACGGTGGTGACCGCTGAATAGGTTTCCCTGATTTGCTGAAGTTTATGGTTATCGTATTGATTTTGGAGGGCATACGCCTCAAACCCTTTTTCAGTTTCCATGAATGTTTCAAAACCCGCTTCAGCCACTTCGGCCATCAGGATTTCGGCAAAGTCGGGGGCGCACACAACCTGCAGACGGGTATAATACATGGTTGATTGGGGTTGACCGTATCCCGTTACGGGTTAACGGCTGCTTTGATAATTTCAACAAACTCGCTGGCCTTGAGCGAAGCGCCTCCAACCAGCCCGCCATCCACATCGCCACAGGCAAAAAGTTCGTTGGCGTTGCCGGCATTTACGCTGCCTCCATACAAAATGGAAATGCTTTCGGCCACCTCCTTGCCGTAACGTCCCGCGATGTGCCTGCGAATAACTTCGTGCATTTCCTGTGCCTGCTGTGCAGTAGCCGTTTTGCCCGTGCCGATGGCCCACACGGGTTCATAGGCAATGACAATTTTTTTTATGCCCCCGGCCGGCAGGTGAAACAGGGCTTCCTTAACCTGTGCGGTTACCAACTCAATGTGTTTGTTGTCTTCGCGCACAATCAATGGTTCGCCACAACAAAAGATGGGGGTAAGGTTATTGGCCAGGGCAGCATCGATTTTTTGCGCCAGCAACGGACCCTCTTCGCCAAAATACTGCCTGCGTTCGCTGTGACCCACGATGACGTACTTTACACCCATTGACTTCAGCATGGGTGCCGACACTTCACCCGTATAGGCGCCCCACTGGTGGTCGCTGCAGTTTTGCGCGCCTGTTACAACATGGGCATAGTTTTTTGTGAGGTCGGTTAGTTCGGCCAGGTACGGAAAAGGCGGACAGAGAATAACCTGGGGCCGGGCACCATCGGGGCCGAGTTGGTTGAGCACATCAGCGGCAAGCTGGCGGGCTTCGTCACGGGTTTTGTTCATCTTCCAGTTGCCGGCAACAATTTTTGTGCGCATATACTATCGTTTGAAAGCAAAGATAATAGAAAGAGGAAAGCACTCATTTCTCCGCAGAGTCCCCAGCCTGCCGCAGACAAACCTATCGGGAGACTCTGCGGGGAAATGAAATGAAAGGGATGTAGCAAATCTTTTCTTACAACTTTTATTTTGCGTTTTACATTACTATTCCGTCTTTATAACGTACGAGGATAATTCCAGTAGCAGATTTTCGTGATTACCTTCCTTCAGCCTACGTACGAGTTCGTAGGCCATGAAGCGCTTATTTCCCCGCAGAGTCTCCCAAAGGGGACTCTGCGGTTACCCCACTCAAATCCT
>CAYNIH010000239.1:0-4195 GCA_964397115.1 uncultured Roseivirgaceae bacterium
GATAACCTTTCGGGATGAGTTGGGTGCAGTTATGCATACATTTGAGCGGTTGCTGGAGGTTAAGATACCCGTTAAGATTAACGCAGTAGTAATGGAAGGAAAAAACATAGATGACATTTACCCGTTGATTGAGCTTACCAAACACTTTGCGGTGTCGGTCCGGTTTATTGAAGAGATGCCGTTTAATGGCGAAGGCCTGCACTACCCCGTTTTAACCTGGACACACAACAAAATTCTTAACCACATCAAAGAAGCCTATCCGCTGCTTCAGAAAATTACCGACCCCGAAAATTCAACCTCCTCAAACTACCGTATTCCGGGTTACCGCGGAGACATCGGTATTATCGCGGCATTTAGCCGTACCTTCTGCGGTACCTGCAACCGCATACGGGTAACTGCCCAAGGCATGGTAAAAACCTGTTTGTACGATGATGGTGTGCTGAACATCCGCGACCTGATGCGCACCGGCTGTACCGATGAGCAACTGGTGGAAAAACTTTTATATGCCTTTGCCCACCGCCCAAAAAACGGTTTTGAAGCCGAACAGCACCGAGCCGCAACCAAGCCGGTTCATGAATCGATGGCAACGATAGGCGGTTAAACAGAACTTCATAGTCAAAACAGAATTTAACTGCTATTTTGCACGCATTCACTGTGCCCATGAAAAAATTCAATTTTATACAACATGTATGGCCCCACCTGCTGGCCATCGTTGTGTTTCTGCTCGCTACGGTTTTCTTCTTTAACCCGGTATTCTTTGAAAACAAAACCCTTAACCAGCACGACATTGTACAATCCATAGGCGCGGCAAAGGCGTTGCGTGATTTCCGCCAGCAAACCGGTGAAGAGGGGCTATGGGCACCCAATATGTTCAGCGGTATGCCCGCTTACCTTGTTAATCTGGAGTGGAGCAACGAGGCTGTGCGCTACCTCAAATCCATCTGCGGACTGGGCATTCCCCACCCGGTAAATAATATTTTTCTAGCCTTCCTCTCCTACTACATCATGCTGCTCTGCTTTAGGGTAAGGCCCTACCTGGCCATTGCCGGTGCGCTGGCCTTTGGCCTGTCGAGCTACCTGATTGTCGGGCTGGGTGCGGGTCACAACGCACGCATCGGGGCCATTGCCTTTATGCCGCTGGTGGTGGGTGGTATCCACCTGGCATTTACCCGTTACAAAATTCCGGGTTTCGGGCTCACCACAGCCGGCCTGGCACTACACCTGCGCGAAAATCACTTACAGATTACCTATTACCTGTTGCTGATTGTATTGGCTTACGGGCTCATACAACTGATCTATGCTGTTCGCGAAAAACAACTGCCGGAGTTTTTTAAGCCAGTGCTGCTGCTCTTTACGGCTGCCCTGCTGGCTGTGGGCAGTTTCTTCGGGCCCTTGTGGAGCATCAGCGAATACAGCAGGTATTCCATACGCGGAAAATCTGAGCTAACCGCTGCAACCAGCCAAGCACCCGCTGACGGCCTGCAAAAAGAGTATGCCTTTGAATACAGCAACGGCATACTGGAACCGTTGGTACTCGTTATACCCGGCTTTTATGGAGGCAGTTCAGCCACCTTTCTGATCCAAAATCCGGAAAGCCATGTATACAACGCCCTCGTCAATTCTGGCGACCAGCGCATAGCCAACCAACTGGCGCCCTTTACCCGCGCCTACTGGGGACCGCAGTCGAACACCGCGCCCTATTACGGTGGAGCGATAGTTTTTTTTCTTTTCATTATCGGGATAGTATTTGCCGACAAAAAATTTGTATGGTGGCTGGTGCCTTTAAGTGTGCTGGCGGTGGTGCTTAGCTGGGGAAACAACTTTCCATTATTTAATTACCTGGTGTTTGATTATTTTCCCGGTTACAACAAATTTCGATCGGTAACCTTTGCTCTGCTCATTATTCTGTTTGCCATGCCCTTGCTCGGCATGCTGGGCCTTGAAAAAATGTTTGAACAGGGCATTACCCGCGACACAAAAAAGAAGAAGTTGTTGATTGCCCTATACGCCAGCGGGGGATTATGCCTGGTGGTGCTGCTCACCTCAGGCATGTTCAGTTACCTGCGGGCAGATGAGTCGGGCTTGCCGGCCTGGTTTACCGAAGCGTTGCGCGATGACAGGCGCAGTATATTGCGCAGCGATGCCTTGCGGTCGCTGGCATTTATTGTTGCGGCCTTCATCCTGATTTATTTTGATGTGCGCAAAAAAGTGCCGGCCGGATTTTATGCCACGCTGATCTTTTTTATTACTGTTGACCTGGCCGTGGTTGACCGCAGGTATTTTACAAAAGACAACTACCAGAGCAGGCGCAGAAACCCGATTGAAATGAGCACAGCCGACCGGCAGGTGCTGAACGATAAGGATTACTTTCGCGTACTAAACTTGAACGCCCCCATGGCCGATGCGCTTACCTCCTACTACCACAATTCCATTGGCGGCTACCATGGCGCCAAACTCAGGCGTTACCAGGATTTGTATGACTCGTGTATCTATTCTGAAATAAACCGCCTGATTGAATCGGCACAGGAGGGTGAGCCCGATTTCAGCAAACTTCCGGTTATCAATATGCTCAATACCCGGTACCTGTTCTATGGACAAAACCGGGCTAATGTTATCCTTAACCGGTATGCCAACGGCAGCGCCTGGTTTGTGACCGACCTTCGGGTTGTACCATCGGCTAACGATGAATTGGCTGCTGTAAGAGAAATTGATTCTCGCAGGCAAGCAGTTATTGATAATTCACGATTCAAAATTCAGGAGTCAAAATTTGTTGTTGATAGTACCGCATCCATCCGGCTGATAACGCATAAACCGAATTACCTGAAATACGAAAGCCGGAATGTGGCCAACGGGCTGGCCGTGTTTTCAGAAATCTATTACCCCGAAGGATGGACCGCCATCCTGGATGGAAAAGAATCGGCCATTTTGCGTGTTAACTATGTATTGCGTGCACTTGAAGTTCCTGCCGGTAATCATACCATTGAATTTCGTTTTTCCCCCAGGCCCTACACGGTGGGCAACAAAATAACACAGGTTTGCTCATGGCTGATACTGTTGGTGGCGCTGGGCAGTATAGGTTGGAGTTTAAAAAATAAGAATAGGGTTGGCAGTTACTTCGCTTGACAAAAGTCACTTTTGTTTTTGACCCCGATCACCTATTTTCCTTACAGATTTAACGACCTTAGCGCAATCCGTAAACACCACCGCTATGATGACCCTGCTGGTTCCCACCGATTTCTCAAAGGCTTCTAAAAAAGCAATTCAATACGCTATAGGGCTGACCAAGAAAATCAACGCCCGTGTAATTCTGCTTCACGTAGTGAAGTCAAACACATCGGGCGAAACACTGCTTAAATGGAGGAGGCTGGAGGAAGAAATGGTAAAAATTGCACGGGAAGAAGGAGAAGCGTTGATTAAAGAATTGAAAAAGAATGTGGGATCAAAAGTTAAATTTTCTTTTGAATACCGGCACGGTTACGAATTTGCCCAGGTGGTTAACCGGTTTGTGGAAGAACATGATGTTGACCTGATAGTATTGAGTACACATGGGGCCACCGGGTTGAAAAAAGTGCTGATGGGCAGCAATACTGCCTCCCTTATCAATACCAGCCTGGTTCCCGTAATTGCCGTTCCGGCTGATGCTACAATTAAGGCGATAAAGAAAATTGTTTATGCTACCGACATGGTTAACCTGGAAGAGGAAATAAAGACCATTACCATGTTTGCCGATTTATTTAAGGCTTCAGTAAACGTGGTACATGTTACACCTGCCAAACCCGATAAAAAGTTTGATCCTGAAAAGTTCAGCAAGAACCTGATCAAGATTAGCAAGTACAAGAAAGTGAGTTTTAATTTTGTTAAGAATGAGAATATTACTGCCGGAGTTGATGCTTTCGTAGCCAAGCAAAAACCGCAACTGCTGGCCATGTTTACCCATAAGCTGAGTATGTATGAAAAAATCTTTGGCAAAGGGGTAACGCGCAGGCAGACTTTCAACGTCACCGTTCCCCTGCTGTCGTTTAATAAAACTACCCTCATATAATCGGAGTGCCCTGCCAAGGTGCGGCAGGGGATTTTCATTATCAGACCTGCACAAAAAAAATATCAGGATTTTTAAACCTGCGCAAAAAAAATATCAGTGAAATCAGCCCAGATTAAGGGATTTTGTGTAGCTTTTCAGTGCAAACGAGATAAT
>CAYNIH010000240.1:0-4194 GCA_964397115.1 uncultured Roseivirgaceae bacterium
CAAAAGCATACGATGACAAACTCTTCGAGATGCTTAAAAACCTGCGGAAAAAAATCGCCAGGGAAAAGAACCTTCCTCCTTACGTGATTTTCCAAGACCCCTCGCTGGAGGAAATGGCCACCACCTACCCCACCACCAAAGAAGACCTGGCCCAGGTAAATGGCGTAGGCATGGGCAAGGTGAACAAGTTCGGTAAAGAGTTTCTGGAAGTTATCCAAAAATACGTTGAAGACAACGACATCGAAACGGCCACCGAAGTAGTGGTGAAATCATCGGTGAATAAATCGAAAACGAAAATCTTTATTATTCAGCAGATCGATAAAAAAGTTGACCTCGAAGAAATTGCCGAGATGGCTAAACTCAGTTTCGAGGAACTACTCACCGAAATTGAAAACATTAGCTACTCCGGCACCAAACTAAACCTGAATTATTATATCGATCAGGTTTTAGACCCGCACAAACTGGACGACATACATGATTACTTCATGAATGCGGAGACCGACAGCCTGGAGGCAGCTCTGAATGACGAGTCGCTGTCCGATTACACCGAAGAAGAAATCCGCCTGGCGCGCCTGGCCTTCATGAGCGAGTATGCACACTGATACCCTCGGGCAAGAAGCTTGAATTTTAAACGGGTTTATCCATCTTTGGGGCTTTTATGAAACCCCTGAATATTCTCCTTATCGGTAACGGTGGTCGCGAACACGCCCTGGCTTGGAAACTTCAACAAAGTAAATGGTGCGCCAACCTGTACGTTGCCCCGGGCAATGCGGGCACAGCATGGGTTGCCCAAAATGTGACCATAGCCGTTGATGATTTTACAAACCTGGGAAATTTCTGCATCCACCATTCAATAAACCTGGTGGTGGTAGGCCCTGAGTTGCCCCTGGTAAAGGGCATCCGCGATCATTTTGAAAACCGCCCATCGCTAAACCAAATTCCAATTGTGGGGCCGGGTAAAACGGGGGCGCAACTGGAAGGCAGCAAAGATTTTTCGAAACAATTCATGGTCCGGCATAACATTCCTACCGCCAAAGCAAAAACCTTTCATACCGGTGAAACCGACCAGGCTGCGGCCTACATCAGCCAGTGCCAAACGCCCATTGTACTGAAAGCAGACGGCCTGGCTGCCGGTAAAGGCGTAATCATCACAGAAGATAAGGAAGAAGCGCAACGCGAAGTTGCCGCCATGTTAAGTGGTGGAAAATTCGGGGAGGCAGGAAAAAAGGTATTGGTAGAAGAATTTCTGAAAGGCATTGAACTGTCGGTATTTGTGCTGACAGACGGACAACATTACGTAATCCTTCCGGAAGCAAAAGACTACAAACGCATTGGCGATGGTGATACCGGGCCTAACACGGGCGGGATGGGCGCAGTGTCGCCCGTGATATTTGCCGACAGCGCTTTCATGCAAAAGGTAGAAGAGCGGGTAGTAAAACCAACGATAAGCGGACTACAAAAAGAGGGCATTGATTACCGCGGATTCATTTTTATCGGGTTAATGAATGTTGAGGGCAACCCTTACGTAATTGAATACAACGCCCGTATGGGTGATCCGGAAACCCAGGCCGTTATGCCTCGCATCAAAAACGACCTGGCAGAACTGCTCCTGGCTGCCGCCACCGGAAACCTAAAAAACCTCAGCATCGAAAAAGACAACCGCTGTGCCGTTACCGTGGTGATGGCTTCGGGAGGCTACCCGGGCGATTTCGAAAAAGGTAAACCTATTACCGGATTGCAGGCCGTGGATGATGTACTGGTATTTCATGCCGGAACAACCGCCAACAACAATGCCGTGCTGACCAACGGAGGCCGCGTGCTTGCTGTTACCGCATTAGGCGAAGACCTTGAATCGGCACGCCTAAAAGCCTATCAGGGTGTGGGCAAATTAAACTGGGAGAACAAATACTTCAGAAGCGACATCGGGTTGGATTTGCTAACTTTGAGCAAAAAGTTTCATTAACTCAGTAGAAAATAAGCAGGCTTGATATTTTATTCATTAACTACTAGCATGCTAAAAACTGAAGCGCTTTCAATAAAACTATGAGTTGCACGTGTACATCGGGAAAAGAAACAAATGTTGCCGGCTGCAACAACAACGGCATGTGCCTTACCGGTGGGTGCAATAAAATGAATGTGTTCGACTGGCTGTTGAATATGGAGGTGCCCCGCGAAGATAAGTTTGATATTATAGAGGTTCGATTCAAAAACGGCCGTAAAGAATATTACCGCAACCCTGAAAAACTGAGGCTCACTACCGGTGATGCCGTAGTGGTAGAAGTGCAAAATGGGCACCACATCGGCTATGTATCGCTTCAAGGCGAACTGGTAAGGCTGCAAATGCAAAAGAAAAAAATCGCCAACGACAGCGATATTAAAAAAATCTACCGCCTGGCCCACGCCAAAGACTTGGAAAAGTTTGAGGAAGTAAAAAAGCGCGAACTGCCCACGCTGTACCGCACACGCGAAATCATCCGCGACCTGAAACTGCAAATGAAACTCTCCGACATTGAATACCAGGCCGACAATACCAAAGCCACCTTTTACTATTCAGCCGAAGAACGCGTTGACTTCCGCGAACTGATCCGGATACTGGCCGGTGAATTCAAAATCCGCGTAGAGATGCGCCAGATAAGCCTGCGGCAGGAAGCCGGCCGGCTGGGAGGCATAGGCGTGTGCGGCCGCGAACTTTGCTGCTCTACCTGGCTCAGCGATTTCAAAAACGTGGCTACCAGTGCAGCCCGTTACCAGCATCTGTCACTTAACCCCAGCAAACTCTCTGGCCAGTGCGGCCGCCTGAAATGCTGCCTGAACTACGAACTGGAAACCTACATGGAAGCCCTGCGCGATATACCCAAAATCGAAGGACCGCTGCTGACTGAACAGGGCGAGGCACGCCTCCAAAAAACCGACATCTTCCGCAAAATCATGTGGTTCGGCTACCGCGAAGATAACACCTGGTACCCGCTGAACGTTGACCGCGTTAACCAAATCCTCGAGATGAATAAAGCCGGGAAGAAACCCGCTACCCTGCAGGCTGATGAACTGGAGGTGAAGGTGCCCGCAGCCTCCCTCAACAGCGATCTGGCTCAGCTGGACAAAAAATTCAGCAAGGGCAAAAGGAAAAAAAAGAAAAAGCGCAACCGCGATAACCGCAATACCCATCAACCCCGGAGACAAGGATGAGAATTACCCTATTCGTAACCGTTTTGTTTATCCTTTCCGCCTGCGACTCCTCGCGCATTTATGAAAAAAACCATGAGTTTGCCCACCGCTGGTGGACTGCGGCCGAGCAGCCCCAATTTGATTTTGCCATAGCCGGCAACACCCAGCCTTATACCCTTTACTTCAATGTGAGAAATGAATCCGATTATCCTTACGCCAACCTGTACATAACCTACCGGCTGCTCGATTCAGCCGGACGCGAACTGCAACAAAAACTCGTCACTGAATTTTTATTCGACAGAAAAACCGGCAAACCGCTTGGCCGCAGCGGCATTGGCGATATTTTTGATCACCGTTTTCCGCTGCTCACAAACTATACATTCCCCTACAGTGGGAACTATGCAGTGCGTTTCGAACACTTTATGCGCACCGACACGCTGAAAGGCGTGCTTGCCGTGGGCGTAAGGGTTGAGAAAGCAGCCAGCAACTGAACCGTTGGCACTACTTTTTCTGCAGGGATGAGGTAGACAAAAAGATAAGGCATTGGGCTACCCAATGCCTTATCTTATTTAGCTGCTCATATCAAGCCGGTACCGGAACTTTCTTCACGTCAGTTGTTTTCTCCTGTTCTTTTTTATCCAAATCAATGGTAATGGGTGCCGCAATGAACACAGACGAATAGGTGCCCACCAGGATACCTACCAGCAGGGCAAAGGAGAATCCGCGAAGTACTTCCCCGCCAAAAATCAGCAAGGTAATAACCACCAGCAACGTGGTGCCGGCCGTAATGATGGTGCGCGACAACGTGTCGTTGATAGCATCGTTCACAATTTTCTTCTTGTCGTGCGAGGTGCCCAATCCGATGTACTCCCGTATCCGGTCGAAGATGATCACCGTGTCGTTAATGGAATATCCGATGATGGTGAGCACGGCCGCAACAAATACCTGGTCAACTTCGAAGCCAATGCCAAAGAAATTAGCAATTGAAAAGGCCGCAATCACAAATAACGTATCGTGCAGCGTAGTGAT
>CAYNIH010000241.1:0-4191 GCA_964397115.1 uncultured Roseivirgaceae bacterium
AGAAGTACCACTTTTCCACATACGCAAACTGGGGTGATATCGTGAAGAACCTCAAGGCTTTAAAAGAGTACCCAATGGGAATGGCATGGCGGATGCCATTGCGGCCGTTTTGGATAAAGGTTAAGAGATTCTCTGCAGTGAAGGGCGCAATGCTGTCCTGGGTGGCGGTTCCAATGCGGCCCAGGTTGTTGGTAATCCGGTTGGAGGCGGTCATTCCGTAACCAATCGAAAAGTTGTCGAGTGCGGTTGGCTTGCCGTCCTTGCGCTGGAAGGGATAAAGGTTTTGCATATTCACCGTCAGCGAAGGAAGGGTAAAGTCAATTTGTTTAGTTTGTAAATCCTGGCTGTGGCTTGCATTAAGGCCCATGGTAAACGGGGTACCGGCAAACCGCTTGCTGTACGAAATGTTGGAATTCATTTTACGGGTGGTATTATTGAATCCCGATGAGCTAATCCCTCCGGGCATACCCTGGTTGAGGTTGTTGTTTTGATTAAACGAATTGGTGGCTGCCGAAACCGAGGCTGAAAATCGTCCGGTGCCTTTACTTTGGGGAGAGTGGCTCCAGGAAATCTGAAAATCGCGTTGTTCAGAAGGGTTTTCTATCTTCTCGCTGAAGTTATACCGGGAGAAACTCATGTTGAGGTTGCCATTGTAGTGGTAGCGTTTTTGGTAAGGCAACGACATTTTTGATGCGAACCCTCCTTTAGAGTAAAGGTCGAACAACAAGGTTAATTTCATGTATTCGCTTATATCAAAAAAATAACCGAGGTCGCGTAGGTTAAAGCCCAGCCTGCGGTCTTCACCGAAAGAAGGAAAAACGATGCCGGATTTGCTGGTTTGCTTGGCCGGGAACATGCCAAACAGAAAGCCGATGGGGTATAATGGTACGTCATTGAATTCGACATAAAACGGCCCCGACACGATCTTGTCATCGGGAATGGCCTTGGTCTTTGTTGAGCGAATGCGAAAATGGGGATGTTCCAGGTTACAGGTGGTATAAGTGTTGCGTAGGCTGAGCAACTCATCCCGCTCATTTTTGTAAACCACATGGCCATGCAGGTATCCTTCGCCCTGTTGGGTAACCACTTCAGAAATGCGTGCGCGCCCGGTTTTGAAATTATAGGTAATGTCTTTGGTTTCATAAATTTCCGGACCGTTTTTGAAAATCGGGAAACCTACCCTCCGGCCCAGTGAATCGCGCTTCCCGTGTGCCGTCAGGGTGCTGTTGGCGTAGTCAATAACGATCTCCTCGGCTTCCAGTTCAATGGAACCGTAAACAATTTTAGCGTTGCCGTACAGCCAGATAATTTTCCCATCAATACTGGTGTGAATGGAATCGCGTGCACTGTAAATGATGGTGGTTTCGATGTCGCCTTTTTTTGGGATCGTATCGGCCTGGTTTTTGGTGGTATCGCCCGCACTTATAGCACGAAGGCTGTCGGGCGACACCTGGGCATGAGCAACGGATTGGGCAATCAGAAAACCACAAAGGAGGATGCGGCTAATGGCAGCGGGCACGTCCGAAACATTGATAATCCGGTAGAAATTCACAACTTTGCGTAAAGGTATTGCAAATCGGTTGAACATTGTAAGGCCCGTGAGGAATATAGGAATTTCAGCGCTGTACATAGCAATAACCCTGCTAAACTCATCCGGTACCTTGCCGGTACGGGAATATAAAGTGAGCACCATTGTCATTGATGCCGGGCATGGGGGTAAAGATCCCGGAACAATTGGAAAGGCCAATAATAAAGAAAAGGATATTGCCTTGAGCATTTCATTGAAGGTGGGCGATTACATTCAGAAAAATATCCCCGGAGTTAAAGTACTCTATACCCGCAAAGACGATCGGTTTGTGATTTGGGATGAACGCGCCAACCTGGCAAACCGCAATAAAGCCGACTTGTTTATTTCCATCCATGTGAATGCCAGCCCCAGTCCGCAGGTATGGGGAACAGAAACCTGGGTAATGGGGCTGCATAAATCGGAGAGCAACCTGGCCGTTGCCAAACGTGAAAACTCCGTGATTCTGCTGGATGAAAATTCAAGAGAGCGGGCCGAAGGGTTTGATCCGAACAGTACGGAGTCATACATCTTGTTTTCATTGACCCAAAGCGCTTATACCGAAAGCAGCCTTAAACTGGCAGCAAAAATCCAGGAGCAGTTTGAAAAGCGCGTTGGTCGTAAAAACCATGGGGTGAAGCAGGCCGGTTTTCTGGTGTTGTGGAAAACCGCCATGCCCAGTGTGCTCGTAGAGGTGGGCTTCCTCTCCAACGAAAAAGAAGAACAGTTTTTGGCTTCTGAAAAAGGTCAGGATTTGCTTGCTTCCGGCATATTCAGGGCTGTGCGAGAATACAAAAATGAAGTAGAATCTTTAAATTAAGGATTCAAAATCCAGGTTAACCTCATCCTCCATGAAGATATCCAAAGAAGTACGCGTAGGCCTGTTCATGGTCGTGTCGCTGGTGTTGCTCTACCTCGGCTTTAACTACCTTAAGGGCATTGATTTTTTTTCGTCACGCAAGAAGTATTATGCCGTTTACGACAATGTTGATCAGCTCATGCCCTCTAACCAGGTTTTTTTAAGCGGAGTTTCAGTTGGCCGGGTTAGCCGCATACAAATTGACCAGGTTAAAAGACGCGTAATTGTTGAAATGGAGATTGACTCCTACGTGCGCCTGGGCGACTCCACGGTGGCAATACTCAATGGTGATTTTCTGGGCACTAAGTTTATTCAACTGAACGTAGGCCGGGTTACCCGGGAATTAAAGCCAAAAGATACCCTTCGCTCCGATGTGGCTAAAGGCATTACCGATTTCCTGGCCGAAAATGCTGCCCCGGTTACCGATAACTTACAGAGTACACTGCGTAAACTCAACACCATACTGGATAACCTTGGCCGCAATTCGGCCAAGCTCGACTCCGTATTTGACGGATTTAAACAGACACCAGTACTCCTTAACAGCACCATTGTTAATGCAAACCATAAAATAGACAGTGTTGCTCATTCTATCAATGCGCTTTCGCGCAGTTTGCGCGGAACGCTTACCGAACTTCGGCCCACCTTAACCAACCTCAAAACCTTCTCCGATTCGTTGAAAGCGGTTGAAGTAAGTAAAACCCTCAAAAGCATTGAAGGCACTCTGGCCAAACTCAACGAAAGCTTGTCGCGGTTAAGCAAAGGCGATAACACGATGAGTAAACTGATGACGGAAGACACCCTATATGTTAACCTTAACAAGTTGCTGCTTTCGCTGGACTCCCTGGCCAACCACCTCAATGAAAATCCCAAGCACTTTATGGCTCCGTTAGGAAAAAGCCGCAATAAAATTCAGCGTGACCTGGAACGCCAGCGAAAAGAAGATGCTAAAAAATAGCCATGCCTGAGAGAGACCTGGAGTTTAACCGTAATGAAGATCAGTATAAGCAACTGATACACCGCCTCCATGTAAAAGCGGTGGCCACAAAACTTGGCGGTGGCGAAAAGAAAATCAAAGAACAGCACCAGAAGGGAAAACTTACGGCCCGCGAGCGCATTGCTTACCTTACCGATAAGGACTCACCGTTTCTTGAAATCGGCTTGTTTGCCGGTGATGGCATGTATAGGGAACAGGGCGGTTGTCCTTCCGGTGGTGTGGTTACCGGCTTGGGTTACATTAAGGGCCGGTTGTGTGTTATCGTGGCCAATGATGCTACCGTAAAAGCCGGGGCCTGGTTTCCGGTTACGGCAAAGAAAAACCTTCGTGCCCAGGAGATTGCCATGGATAACCGGCTGCCCATTGTGTACCTGGTTGACAGTGCCGGGGTTTTTCTGCCGATGCAGGATGAAATTTTTCCCGATAAGGAACACTTTGGCAGGCAATTCCGCAACAATGCGAAGATGTCATCCATGGGCATTGTTCAGATAGCGGCCATCATGGGCAGTTGCGTAGCAGGCGGAGCTTACCTTCCCATTATGTCGGACGAAGCGATGATTGTTGATAAAACCGGGTCCATTTTCCTGGCGGGTTCTTACCTGGTTAAAGCAGCTATCGGTGAAGACATTGATAACGAAACCCTGGGAGGGGCCACTACCCATTGCGAAGTATCCGGGGTAACCGATAACAAGTTTCCGGATGACCAGGCCTGCCTGGATTACATCCGATCGTTGTTTGACAAACTGGGGCATCATGAGAAGGCCGGGTTTGACC
>CAYNIH010000242.1:0-4148 GCA_964397115.1 uncultured Roseivirgaceae bacterium
TTGAGCGGGGTTATCATTTTGTGGAAGTTCCCGACAACGAGTGGGATTCGATGGCATGCAACGTATTGGCCATTGCCCCAAAGGAGTGTATTATGTTGGCAGGAAACCCGATTACCAAACAACGATTGCTGGATGAAGGTTGTGTCGTGCATGAATATATCGGTACTGAAATCAGTATAAAAGGAGGAGGCGGCCCAACCTGCCTTACCCGGCCTTTGCTAAGAGAGAGTTAACAATCAAAAAATACCATTATGAAAAATGTGTCTGTTCTTCTGGTTATCCTGTTTGCGTTACTTGTTCACTGTTCATCGCCCGATAAATCAATCACCGAAAAACTAACTACCCATGAGCAATTGGTTACCCTGTTCCGTCAGTGGCGGGAATTTCAAAAACCGGTTACCGTAAATGGCGTTCCCGATTACGGGGTGGAGGCCATGAAGAAGCAGCATGCAGAACTTAAAACGTGGCAGCAAAAACTTCAGTCGTTCGATACTACCGGCTGGCCGGTAAACCACCAGGTAGATTGGTACCTGGTGTATGCCGAGATGAACGGTTTGGATTTCGACCACCGGGTGCTGCGCCCGTGGCAGCGTGATCCGGCATTTTACAAAACCCTGTGGATGGAGCGCAGCGATGTGCCCGCCCATGAAGGCCCAACTCACTCGGCTATTGTTGAAGCGTGGCAGTACACTTTTCCGCTAACACACCAAAGCAAAGATAAATTGATAAGTGAACTGCGCATCATTGCTCCGTTGGCGAAACAGGCGATGGTTAATCTAACAGGTAACGCCAGAGACTTATGGGTAGCTGGTATACGCGACATAAAAATTCAACAGGCCGACCTTACCCGCTTATTGGACTATCCGGAAGTGAGGCTTCACAACGACCTGGTGGATGTGGTTGAAGAAGCCATACAGGCTACCGCTGAGTTGGCCGAATGGTTGGAGAAGGAAGCGGCAAACAAAACCGGGCCCTCCGGTATCGGTAAGGAAAATTACACCTGGTACCAACACCACGTACACCTGGTGCCCCTTAGCTGGGAAGATGAAGCAATGCTGCTCAAGCGCGAACTTGCCCGCGCGTGGGCAGCGTTGAAATTAGAAGAACACCGGAACCGGCACCGTCCGGAACTTATAGCTGCCGATACCCCTGAAGCATTTTCTGAACTGGCTGAACGGTCGGCAAAAAGTTTACTTCAATTTTTGGATAAGGATGAGATCGTAACGGTTAAGGATTATTTTGAGCCTGCCCTGCGTGCCCACCTTGGCCAATTTGTTCCCGCTGAGAAGCGAAACTTTTTTGTGATTGGGATGCACCTTGATCCGCGGCCACTGTATTCTCATTTCTATCATTGGTTCGAACTGGCCCGGATGGATAAGGAACCTCACGAGAGTGAACTACGAAGGGTTCCGTTGTTGTACAACATCTTCGACTCACGCAATGAAGGTACGGCTACAGCCGTAGAAGAGCTGTTCATGCAGGCAGGGTTGTACAACGATGACCCCCGCGTGAGAGAAATTGTTTACATCATGATAGCCCAGCGCGCGGCACGTGGGTGGGGATCCCTCTATGCCGAGGCCAACGAACTGACCATGGAAGAGGCCGGCAAGGTTCACTCAGAATACACCCCGCGAGGTTGGATGAAAACCGAAAAGGAGTTGCTGCTTTTTGAACAGCATTTGTATTTGCGCCAGCCCGGTTACGGTACCAGTTACATCACCGGAAAGTACTTGCTGGAAGAAACGTTGGCCGAATGGGCCAGGCAAAAGGAAAAAAAACGTGAACCCTTTAAGCTTAAGGAATTTTTTGATCGGATGAACGGCATCGGCTGTATCCCGACATCACTCATGCATTGGGAAATGACGGGCGATAAAAGCCTGTTAGAAAGAGTCTTGAAGTAGAAAACGTCAGGAAATTTTCTCTCCCCAGAATCCACCGAATTTCTCTGCTTCAACATCGCCCAATACGGTTACCTGGCAGGAAAGCCGCAGGCCGTTTTCTGGTTTATGAGGCGGAAAACTAAGCCGCCACTTTTCTTTTTGGGTAGGCGGACCAACGGTACCGGTAACCTTAACCGCACACGTACCGCACGTTCCAAAGCCCCTGCAGTTGATATACCTGGCATGGCCATTATGCACGGTGAGGTCATTTTCCAAAATCACATCGCGTAATCTGGCACCGGGCCTGCATGCTAAAATTTTTCCCTGGTAGCGTACGGTGGGCATGGTTAGATTCTTAATGAAGATAGACCACCATCCACGTGCAGCACCTGTCCGGTTATCCATGCACTGTCCTCTTTGAGCAGGAAAGCTGCCGTATGGGCAATGTCAACGACTTGCCCCACTCGTTTTAACGGATGGCGTTCACCGCTTGCTTTTTTCTTTTCATCGTTCGATAGAATTTTCGCTGCAAGCGGAGTATCGGTAATAGAAGGGGCAATTGCATTTACCCGGATTTTAGGTGCAAGTTCTGCAGCCAATGATCTGGTCAAGCCTTCGAGTGCGCCTTTCGCCATGGCTACCGAAGTGTGAAAGGGCATGCCCTGCTGAACGGCAACGGTGCTAAACAACACAACAGAACCCTGTTCGGCTGCCTTAAGCGGATTGAGCAATTCCCTTATAATCCGGGCGGCCATAAGGGTATTTACTTTGAAATCAGTAAGAAAATCGTCATCGGTAAACCGGTGAAATGGTTTTAACTGTATGGTACCGGGCAGGTAGGCGAGGCCGTTAATTGTGCCGGGAAGTTGCCTGAGATCAACGGATTGAGCCTGAACATCGAAAGGGATGTAGTTAACGTTTTGCTGTTTCGGTGCAGTCCGGCTCAGCACATACACATTATTTTCTTTGCTCAGGATACCGGCCAGTGCTGCACCAATGCCATAGCTTCCGCCAATGAGCACGTAATTTTTATCGGGCATAAAATCTGTTTATCCTCAAAACAAGCCTCGCGGCATTATGTTAGAGGTCATCTCAAAATTAAAAATACAAAACCTCCGAGGCCACTAAGGTTAACACAAAGGATTCCACGTATTTTTATTCTGTGGTTTTTTCATTGTGACTTGCGAATTGTTGCCGAGGCTGCGCACGAGCAATTGAAAAAGGAATGCCCATTAACAAAGACTCCCCTTTTTGGCCGATAATTAATCGGCAAGCAGCATTACCAGAGAAGTTGTTCTTCGGGCCGGAGTTTGTTGCAGCCCGGCAAAGGAAGGAGTGGCATGAAACAGGTAAAGCAGAGCGAAAAACTTAGTTCTGGGGTAAGGCGCTGATAATGTTGCTTAAAAATGCATTTGCATCAATCCAGTTGCCGGTGGTAAGGCCCAGTTTAACCACTACAAGATTTTTTGAAGGAATAACAAACACATCTTGTCCTTCGTAACCGCTCAAGTAGAACATATCTTCAGGCACAGCCGGAAAATTTCGATCGGCTTTATTGTTGGGAGCTCCGGCATTGAGCCAGAACTGTGCTCCGTATTCGCCTTTTTTTGCTCCTTGGGCAGGCGTTGTACTGTATTCCACCCAGCCTTCCGGTAAAATGCGTTCGTTCTGCCAGTAACCATCGTTGAGGTACAGCAATCCAAAGCGTGCCCAATCGCGGGCGGTGGCATAGGAAAACGAGGAACCGACAAACGTACCGCCCGGGTCAGGTTCAATCACCAGCGAGTGCATGCCGATTTTATGAAAGAGATGACGGTACGGGTAGCTGTGGTAGTCCGCATCTCCGATCACTAGCCGGGTTATTTGTGACAGAATATTGGTTGTGCCGCTGGAATAATAAAAGACTTCTCCTGGAGTATGCTCCAGCGGAAACGAGGCGGCATACATTCCCGCATCGCGCTTTTTAAACAGCATGGTGGTAGCCGCACTCGGTCCGGAATAAACTTCTTCCCATGCCAGTCCGCTGCTGGCCTGCATCAGGTGGTGTATGGTAATCTGCTGCCTGTCATCCTGCTGCCAGGTTTTGATTGGCGGATGATCATTGAGCGAAATTTTCTGGTCTCTTATCAGCAAGCCGATGATTCCGTTCGTTAAACTCTTGGTCATGCTCCAGCCCATGTGAAGGGTTTTACTGGTTACGCCTGGCGCATATTTTTCGGCAATTATTTTTCCATCGTGTACAATAACAATTGCCCGTGTTCGCCTTGT
>CAYNIH010000243.1:0-4137 GCA_964397115.1 uncultured Roseivirgaceae bacterium
TTTTTAATTTCGCCATCGAAGCCAATGTAGAGCTAAATTATGTAACGCAGGATTTTTTCGATTACCAGATGGCCACCAAGGCCCTGTTGCTCAATTCAACCAACAAGGTTAAAAACGCCATACTGGCCAGCAACGATAAGCAGCTGATAAACGATTACTTGCTTTGGATTGATAAGAAAGAACAACTCGCCAGGCTGTATTCCTACACCAAAGAGCAGTTAAAAGAACAAAAAATTGATTTGCCGGCACTTGAGCGCGAGGCCAACTCAATTGAAAAGTCCCTGTCCGAGCGGTCAGCCGATTTCACGTCAGGGTATTCAACACAAAAATTAAGCTACAAGCAAATACGCGATTTACTCACCGATAACGAGGCTGTGGTTGATATTATCCGGGTAAGGGGCTTCAGCCAGGATTTTACTCCTGATGCAAAGTATGTGGCCCTCATCCTGCTTAAAAATCAGGAGTTGCCAAAACTGGTTGTACTTGAAAACGGCTCTCAGTTGGAAACGCGCTACGCCAAATATTATACAACGGTAATCCAAAAGCGGTTACCCGATGAATTTTGCTATGACCAGTATTGGGCGCGTATTGACCCGGAGCTTACCGGGAAACGAATGATTTATCTTTCGCCCGATGGGGTTTACAACCAAATCAATCTGAACACACTTAAAAAGCCTGACGGTGACTACCTGGTTAACCGGTACGATGTTGTGATAATCGGCAATACCCGCGATTTGATTGACCTGAAGGCGCGTAAAGCTGCAGCCACGAAGAAGGATGCTTTTTTGCTAGGCTTTCCTGATTACGGCACGAGCGATGTGCCTCCGCTTCCCGGCACAAAAGTAGAGCTGGAGGGTGTTTCTAAAGTGTTGAAAGCAGCCGGCTACCAGGTTACCCAGGTTTTGGAACGTAACGCCACCGAGAACAATCTGAAAAAACTAAAAAGCCCGGCCTTGCTGCACATTGCCACGCACGGTTATTTTCTTAAAGATGTGGATGAATCCAGCGGGTCGGTATTTGGCGTTAATGCCGAGAATGCTTCAAACAACCCGTTGCTGCGTTCGGGGCTTATCCTGGCAGGTGCCGGAAAAGCCATTGAGGGTACCGGTAGTGCCGACATGACCAGCAACGACAACGGTATTTTAACTGCTTATGAAGCCATGAACCTGAATCTGGAGGGTACCGGACTGGTTATCCTGAGTGCCTGCGAAACAGGTCTTGGCGATGTGAAATCGGGTGAAGGTGTTTACGGCTTACAACGGGCATTTCTCGTGGCCGGTGCCGATGCGCTGATTATGAGTTTATGGAAAGTAGATGACGAGGCCACGCAACTGTTAATGACCAGTTTTTACACCAACTGGATAAAACTGAACAATAAACAGAGAGCGTTCAAGCAGGCCCAGCTTCAGCTCATGGCCAAATACAAGGAACCCTATTATTGGGGTGCATTTGTTATGATGGGATTGTAAGCAACGAGTATTCTGAATATTCAGAAAACCTGTGTTTGCGCAGAGGATGTTAAACAGCTGCCGCAAGTTGTTAATTCCTGATATTAATCTTGCATAGCAAGCAGTTCCTGTTTTTCTATGACTTTTCCATTTACTATCACCGAAAATATTTTTTGGGTATTCGAAATGTCATTCAAGGGGTTTTCGTCTAATAATACTAAAGAAGCGACAAATCCTTCCTTAATTTCTCCATAGTTGTTAAGGCCCAAGAAAGCAGCCGGATTTTTAGTAGCCATCTTCAATATTTGAGCATCGGGTATTCCACACTCTTTTAATAATTCGAATTCTTTATGAAGGCTGTAACCAGGATAGCAGTAAGGGTTCACGGCATCCGTGCCGGCAAGCAGGGGTACTCTGTTTTTATAGAGCAGGTAGGTAACCTTTTTCAGATTTTCGTATTTCTTCTTTGCCATTTGCTTGTATTTATCGTCTCGTTTTCTAAAACTACCCATCGTACCTTTCCAAAAATCAGTCATTTCCTTTGGGAATTTTTTTAGCAACGGGTTATCTTCAAAAGGCGTATCCGGATGCAATAAGTTATACCATACGCACAAGGTTGGGCAAACAAAGGTTTGATTCTTTCTTAGTGTGCTAAATGTTTTCTTTGCAAGTTTTTCATCAATAAAAATTTTTCCATAATCATCTTCCTGTAATACCGAGGTATACCAATTGAAGCCGTGATTATTTTGGAATAGCTGATCGTGAGTGCAGAGGTCAGGAATACCAAGCAGGTGCTCAAAACTTTTTTGTCCTGCATTCGATGCTTCCTCTGCTTTAATTGCCATTGGTAAATGCCCTTGCACACTCATGCCCCTTCGGTTTGCCTCCTGGATTAATTCAAAGTAAACTTCTCGGGGTATTTTATTATAAACCTTCACGAAATCGGAGCCTTCTGACTGAAGAAGGTCAAGTGCGGGTTTAATTTTGTGAAGTGAATCCACAACAATCCAGTCCTGATAATCTGGTTTTTGGCCTTCCAAAACCCTTCCCGCTGCATAATACTTGGGACCGATGATGAGTTTTTTATTTATACTATCTCTTAATGGAGTAATAAAATTCATAGGAGTATACATATTTCGCACACCTAGTACCCCGTTGGTTACATAATGATTCGAAAAATGAAGGCTCCACCAATTATGTGTGTGCATGTCCCAAAGGCCAGGGATTAGGAATTTACCCGAACCATCAACAGTGGTACTGGCATTATCATTATTTTTTGAAGTTGAGGTGATTTTAACAATTCTGTCTCCGCTGATATACACATTCTGACCGGATATGGGTTTACCGCCAGTAATATCGATTATCGTAATGTTCTTAATGACCAAATCATAATAAGGTGACTGTGCAGCCAGGTGATTAATGGAGGTGATTGAAAAAATTACAAGAAATAAGTTTTTGAATTTAATCATAAAAATCTTTTTCAAAGAGGGTGAGGATTATTTGAAGCTGAACTTACTTTGTTATCCAGTATCAACTACTGACGGAATGCGAACTTAGCCAGAGGAGCCATACGGGCTTTGTTCAGCGACAACACGGTATCAGCTACGGAGTAATTATCGGCTGTTTCGAGCACTTTCATAAACTTATTCTGAAGCTCCATATCCGGACAGGCCATCATGGTTGAACCGGCATTACCGAACTTTATTCTGTTGCCGTCCATCAATTCATACTCACCAAAGAAATTGTTACAGGTGTTGTTTCCCGAAAATCTTCCGGTTTCACTTGAGAATTGGATAAAACCCCTGGAGTTTTCAACTGGCTGACCAGTGAGTTCGATTAATACCCATTTTTTGTCTTCCAGGGTTGCATCTGCTTTATTTTTGATCAGTTTGTATTTATCTGCGAGTTCACCGGTAATTACATTACCCTGCATGTCTAACTGCGTAAGCTGGTTTTCTCCGACCTTGTATTGCTGGCTGCTGCTTTCAGTTTTCAGGGTGATTTTGTTGCCTGTTTCATCCCAAACAAAAATTCCTTGTTCATTAATCACCTTGTCATCTTTGCCGAGATAGTTAAGGATTCTATGAAAAGTGCCATCCCTTTTCAATACTAATCGGGTTTTTATGCCTTCACAATCCGCACAGGGTAAAACTCCCTGGTAAACTCCGTTCCAGTCGAGGGAATTTTTTGAATTATGGCCGCCTGCTGGTACCGTGCTTGTTGAATTGGTTGTTGTGTCTTTACTTTTTGTCGCATTTTTGTTTTGAGTACATGAAAAAAATAGCATAACCGGTCCAATTAAACCGATGATTGCTTTTAGGTAAATTGTTTTCATAGTGTGGTTTAAGTTTTGAAAGTCTTTTAAACAGGTTAATCAATTTTACGGAAGGTAATGGTATCACCGTTTGCATTATCTAAGGTCAGTTTTCCATCGTTAATTCTGTAACGGAAGGCTTTCTGATTTATTCTATTGATAATTGCTTGCTCAATAGCTATTCCGGGACAGGACATTTTTGTTGATATGATAGGACCGAAGGTAATCTGGTTGCCACGCACTTCAATTCGGGAGTTGAAGCTATTGCAGCCTGTGTGCCCCGATGCGCGCTGGCTGGATGGATAAAATTCAAACACGGGTAAACCTTTTAAAAGTTTTTCAGCATCCGGGTTTACTGTATTCATTGATTCTAAA
>CAYNIH010000244.1:0-4104 GCA_964397115.1 uncultured Roseivirgaceae bacterium
CCAGCCGAAACCACCGAGCAGCAAGGCATAGACGGGTGAAAACAAGAAAATCAAAGGCCTCTTCTCAAAAATGAAGGAGAAAAAGGTTGAAACGATCGATAAGTCAGAAAACTACACCGAATCATACTTCAACTTATATAATGAGCTTGTGGGTTAAGCGAACCGGGCAGTTGCTTATGGCTGCCCTGTTCTTGCTGGCGTGTGAGGATGAGGCCAGTTTGTTGGGTTTCCGCAACCCGAAGTCAAAGTTTGATGTTCGCTTTATTGAGTTCCCGGTGCACAGCAGTGTCATCTGGCTTGACTCGCTGCGCAGCAGCAACTTTTATTTTCCCAATGAAGTAAACCGGTTCCTCCTCGGCACCTATGCCGATGAGAGACTGGGAGCGGTTTCGGCCGCATTTTATACTCAGTTTTTTCCGTCCACCACAGCCAAAATTGCAACCAACTCCACGCTCGATAGCGCAATACTGCAGCTAAGGTTTGATTTCTATACCTATGGCGCCATCAGTTTAAACCCTGTTCAGTTTGAAGTATATGAGTTGGCCAAGCAAATCTCACGCAATTCGGCCAGGTACTATTTCAATAAAACCACTGTACCCACCGGCCCGCTGGTTGGCTCCGGCTCATTTATTATTAACCCGCTTGAGTTTAATAATAAGTTCGACTCGGTCAGTTCAGATACCGTGGTTGTTCGCATCCCGCTTAGCGCGGCCTTTAGTCAAAGACTTTTTGATGCCGCCCTGCAGTACGCCAACGCCACCACGGCAAAGGACTCATTGTTTATCCGGTTCAATGACTTTGTAAAAGAATTTAAAGGACTGGCCGTTAAGCCGGTATCGGGCGATAAAATTGTGGGAATTAATCCTGCCAATTTTGAATCCCGCATTATCCTGTATTACCAAACTCCTACGATTGACAGCCTCACCATTAACATTCCTTTTGCCGGGAGCAGCATTACCAGTTTTAATGAGATTACTTCCGACCGGTCGGGTTCGGAGATAAACGTTAACCAGTATTTTACCGATTTTGATCCGGTAACCGGATCGCGGTGTGTGCAATCGGGGGTAGGGCTGTTTACCAAGCTGGATTTTTCGGAGTTTATCAGTTTTCTCGAATCCGATACGCTGCCCAACATCGCCATCAATTCGGCTGAGTTGGTTATTTCCGATGTGGCGTCAACGGAAGTATATCGCTCGCCCGGAGAATTGTATGTCAGGTTGCTTGATCCGGACAACCGCCTGAAAACATTTAACCGCCAGAAGACCGCAGAAGCAAGAGAACGTGACAACAAAATCCTTAGCCTGTACAACAACAGCACGCGCACGTTGTATCCGGATTTTAATACGGTAAACCCCGACAGTGTGTTCACGATCTTCACGGAAACCAGTACGTACTTTAACCTGGCCTATTCGGCTGAGAAGAATTCCTATCGCGGTTTTTTTACACTCTTTGCGCAGGAAATGGCCATTGAAGAAACCGATAAGCCGCGCTTCAGGTATTACATGCTGTATCCGAAAAACGGAGGAAAAACCGTTAACCGGGTATTCTTTCACAAGGATAATATCAAGCTTCGGGTTTATTATACCCTTCCTAAAGTAAACTAACTATGTGTGGAATTGTTGCCTATATCGGACACCGCGATGCCCAGGAGGTGATCATCAAAGGCCTGAAGCGCCTTGAATACCGCGGTTACGACAGTGCAGGAATCGCCTTGCTTAATAACGGGCTGAATGTTTATAAAAGGAAAGGCAAGGTGAGCGACCTGGCTGAACAGATCAACGGGCAGATGCTGAGCAGCCACATCGGCATCGGCCATACCCGCTGGGCAACCCATGGCGAACCCAATGACACCAATGCTCATCCACACTATTCGGCATCAAAGAAACTGGCCATTATCCACAACGGTATCATTGAGAACTATAATTCACTCAAGCAGGAATTAATCAACAAAGGCCACACCTTTGCCAGTGAAACCGATACGGAGGTACTGATTCATTTTATTGAGGATATTCAGCAAAGCAATAATTATTCGCTGGATGAAGCGGTGAGGGTAGCTCTTACCCAGGTTATTGGCGCCTATGCCATCGTGGTGATGTCGGCAGAAAATCCTGACCTGCTGATAGCTGCCCGCAAAGGCAGCCCTCTGGTGATCGGAATCGGTAAAGACGAATTTTTTATGGCCTCCGATGCCACTCCGATAATTGAATACACTAAAGATGTGGTTTACCTGAACGACCAGGAAATAGCGGTGATTGAAAATGGAACATTGCGGATAAAAACCATTGAAGATGCCCCCGCAACTCCGTACATCCAGCGCCTTGAAATGGAGCTTGAAGCGATTGAAAAAGGAGGCTTTGAGCATTTTATGCTGAAGGAAATATTTGAACAGCCCCGTTCCATAAAAGATTGCCTGCGTGGCCGGCTTGACGTTGCCTCGGGCCGCCTGGTGCTTGGGGGTATCCGCGAGTATGTGAATAAAATGGTAAATGCCGACCGCATCATTATCGTTGCCTGTGGCACTTCGTGGCATGCGGGTTTGGTGGCCGAATACATGATTGAAGAATTTTGCCGGATACCGGTGGAAGTAGAGTACGCCTCAGAGTTCCGGTACCGGAATCCGATTATCCGCGAAGGCGATGTGGTGATAGCCATTTCACAGTCAGGTGAAACGGCCGATACGCTGGCAGCCATTGAACTGGCCAAAGCAAAAGGCGCCATTATTATCGGGGTGTGCAATGTAGTGGGTTCGTCTATTGCGCGCACCTCGCATGCCGGTTCGTACACGCACGCAGGGCCTGAAATCGGAGTAGCCAGCACAAAAGCATTTACCGCCCAGCTTACCGTGCTCAGTATGATTTGTTTGATCGTTGCACAGAAAAAAGGCACCGTTACTGAGCGCAAGTTTCACGAGATGCTGGTGGAACTTGAAAACCTGCCGGCCAAAGTGGAAGAGGTGCTGAAGCAAAACGACAAAATCAAACAACTGGCCTACACCTTTAAGGATGCCACCAACTTTTTATACCTGGGCCGTGGCTGCAATTTCCCGGTAGCGCTGGAAGGTGCGCTGAAGCTGAAAGAGATTTCCTACATCCATGCCGAAGGATACCCGGCCGCTGAAATGAAGCACGGCCCCATTGCCCTGATTGATGAAGAAATGCCCGTAGTATTTATTGCCACACGAGACAGTTCGTATGAAAAAATTGTATCGAACATTCAGGAAGTAAAGGCGCGCAAAGGGCGGGTTATTTCCGTAGTTACCGAAGGAGACGACCTTATTCCTGGCATGTCGGAATTTGTTGTTGAGGTGCCGGCTGTTGAGGAGTTCTTAATGCCTATCGTCTCCGTTATTCCTTTGCAACTCCTTTCTTACCATATTGCCGTGATGCGCGGTTGTAATGTGGATCAGCCTCGTAACCTTGCCAAGTCGGTTACCGTAGAGTAATCAGGCAAGCAGGTACTCCCTCTTCAGTAAGGGGCAAATTTTGTAGCGCTCATCATGAGTATCTTCGAACACCGCTTCCAGCAGTTCGTATACGTGTTTAATGCCAATGCGTTGGCACCATTCAAAAGGTCCGTAGGGGTAGTTGGTACCCAGTTTCATGGCTTTGTCAATGTCTTCGCGAGTGGCTGTTCCTTCTTGTACGGTGTAGTAAGCTTCGTTGATAATCATGCAAATGATGCGGGGGGTAACCATGCCTACCCGATCATCAACTACCAGGTATCGGGTGTTTAATTTGTTGCAGAGCGTGGCCAGGTGGGCATCGTGGGCCGCATCAAGCCGGCAGACTTCCAACACTTCGCGGTTTAAAAAAGTGGGAAGGCCGTTAAAACCGAACACCGGGGTTTTTATTTTGTGATCGGCCAGGTTGGAGAGCTCGGCCAGTGAAATTTTGGCCGTATTCAAAAAAATATTCAGGGGGCTTTTTTCCTGGTAGATCTCAATCTGAAAAGGCTCTTCATCAATGATGAAATCAAAGACCAGATCGCTGCTGGCAACAAAGCGTTCGGCTTCGCGGTGGTCGCCCTCCAGGGTGTACTGGTGGTCACCGAATTTGGCCCTGCATTCGTCAAGGTTCTCGGTGTTGCCCACTACAAGGATGTTCA
>CAYNIH010000245.1:0-4075 GCA_964397115.1 uncultured Roseivirgaceae bacterium
GATCATCTTCATTAAGACTGTTAAACGTTGACCAGTTTTGGAAGCCCGCCTCAACAGCAGCCGTCCAGTTTGCCGATTTGCTGATGGAAAACCCCACCTGAAGGCCCGAGGGTATTGAGATTTTTCCGCGGTAGGTCACTAAGGTGTCCAACGATAAGGGATTCCCAGATGAGGTTCTTCGTTCATAGGTAGTTGTTTTGCGAGCCTTCAGGTCAGATGCAAAGCTGTACGTTAGTCCCGCACTGACAATAATGTTGTTTTTTTTACCCAATGAATCTTTACTGAAAGACAATCCACCCGTAAAAAGAAAATCATTCACATAGGTTTGCTCTTTTACGGCTATCAGAAAAGGAACAGGTTGGTTTACATTGATAAGCGTGTTGGCGTAATCATTTTCGATGGAACTGAAGATGTAGGCAGCCTTTAATCCGACTGACCAGTTTTTATGAAGGCGAATGCCATTGCTCCAGTACAATTGGGTAAACCCACCGCTGCCTTGTTCCTGTACAGCGATGGTGTCAACAACATTGTTGTTGTTGTCGCGAACCGAATCATAATACACAAACTTGTAATTCACGTTTGTGAAAGGCATAAGTCCAAACGAGGTTGTCCATTTTTGGTCCTTAACGGGAAAGGCCGCGGCCAGGTAGTTAAAGTTGCCACCGGTACTTTTTGTATTGGTGGTATCTCCCTTAATGGTTTTGGAATCCACCAGCATACCACCTTCAAAAACAGTAAACCGATTAAATACCAGCAGAGCGGGATTTTGGTTGTTGATAAACCAATACTGAGGTTGTGCTATGCCGGTGCCGCCCATACCCTGGTTATGGATAAGGGCATTTCCATAAGGCTCGCCAATACCAAACGTGGAGAAGGGCGAACGCGCTGCCTGGCCAAAAGTAGCGGTGACCACCAGCAGGAAAATATACGTGCAATAGCCGGATTTATAATTAACCATTGGGGCAAAACGCGTTATAATCACCTACTTCTACTTTTTGGCACGCAAATATGGATTCTTTAAAGTTGTTTTCAAAAAGAGGTAAATCCCTGTGCAAATTTGCATCTGAACACATGCTTGCCGGCACGGTAACGATTTTTTGACCATCATCGTACCAAAACCGATTTGTTTAGCTTTGTCCTGCAAACCCCACTGAATAAAAATGACCCTCCAGAAACAGTTTTCTGTCATAGGTATAATGTCGGGTACTTCGCTGGATGGCGTTGACTTGGCGCACTGCTCGTTCACCCGCAAGCAAAAAAAGTGGTCATTCACCATTCATCAGGCCGAAACCGTGGCGTATGATAAGGCCTGGAAAAGCAAACTCAGCACAGCACACCTGCTGCCCGGAGAAGACCTGATTAACCTGCACATAGTCTATGGAAGCTATTTGGGAAATCTCGCTCGTGACTTTTGTGCAAGGCACCGCATCCGCCAGGTTGACTTTATTGCTTCACACGGGCACACCGTATTTCATCAGCCCGTACGGGGATTAACTTTTCAATTGGGAGAGGGCAATGCGCTTCATGAAGCATCCGGTAAGAAGGTGGTTTGCGATTTCAGAAGTCTTGATGTGGCCCGGGGAGGTCAGGGTGCTCCGCTTGTTCCGGTTGGCGATCAGTTTCTTTTCGGTGACTATGATGTTTGCCTCAACCTGGGAGGTATTGCAAATTGTTCAATGGTGAGCAAGGGCAAGCGAATAGCCTTTGATATTTGTTTTGTAAACATGGCATTGAATCACCTGGCCGGGCAGGCAGGAAAGCCATACGATAAAGATGGTGCCCTTGCTGCGGCAGGCAAGCCGGATAAGCGCCTGATGAAAGAACTCGATCGGATGTATTCAAAAATCCGTGAATCACGGCCGGCATTAGGCCGTGAGTTTTTTGAAAAGCATATGCGGCCGCTGCTTGATCAGTCGGGTAATGCGATTAACGATAAACTGGCAACCGTAGTGGAAGCGGCAGCCGTTGAAATAAGTCGTTGCCTTGCCGGTAACAGAAATAAATCGGTGTTATGTACAGGAGGAGGAGCCTTTAATCCCTACCTCATGTATAGGCTACTTGAAGTGGCTGGCGATAAAGTAAACCTGATTATACCCGATGAAGCGGTAGTGAAATTTAAGGAAGCCGTGGCATTTGGTTTTTTGGGTGTGCTGCGGGTACGTCATGAGCTCAATTGTTTAAAAAGTGTTACAGGTGCCAGGCAGGATTCTTCGGCAGGGGTCATGGTTGGTTTCTGAAGCCTTCAAAAACTTTATCTTTGCCGCTTCTCATCAAACCCCTATGAACGATCTACTGCAGAAATTTGAAAGCAAACGTCCGGAAATTGTATTTGAATGGAGGGATTCAGAAACTGAGGCCGAGGGTTGGGTTGTCATCAATTCACTTCGTGGAGGTGCAGCAGGCGGTGGCACCCGCATGCTCCTCGGTTTGGATAAACGTGAAGTCGAATCGCTGGCTAAAACCATGGAAGTTAAATTTACTGTTTCCGGACCACCCATAGGCGGGGCCAAATCGGGAATTAATTTTGATCCCAACGATCCCCGCAAGGAAGGTGTGCTTAAACGGTGGTTTACAGCCGTTATGCCGTTGCTGAAGTATTACTATGGAACCGGTGGCGATTTAAACGTGGATGAAATCCATGAGGTGATTCCCATCACCGAAGATGTGGGCATCTGGCACCCGCAGGAAGGCGTTTTTACCGGGCATTATAAACCCACTGAGCCGCAGAAGGTTAATCGCATCGGCCAACTCAGGCGAGGAGTAATTAAGGTAATTGAAGATGACCGATTTACTCCCTCGCTGGCAAAAAAATATACGATTGCTGATATGTGCACGGGTTATGGCGTAGCCCAGGCCGTTAAGCACTATTATGAATTATGGGGAGGAAGCCTGGCCGGCAAGCGTGCCGTTATTCAGGGCTGGGGTAATGTGGGTGCAGCTGCCGGTTTTTACCTGAGCCAACTGGGTGTAACCCTTGTGGGTATCATGGGCAAAGAAGGAGGGCTCATCAGCAGAAAAGGATTTACACACGAGGAAGTCTGTTCATTGGTTACAAACCGGTATAAAAATAAACTGGTGGCCAATAACCTCATTGGCTTTGAGGAACTGAACAAACGCATCTGGGATGAAGAATTTGAAATCTTCATTCCTGCTGCTGCTTCCCGGCTAATAACCCGCGACCAGGTTGACCGGATGATCAACTCCAAACTGGAAGTATTTTCATGCGGAGCCAATGTGCCGTTTGCTGATCCGCAAATCTTTTTCGGACCGACCGGGCTGTATGCCGACCGGAATTTTTCGGTTATCCCCGATTTTATCGCCAACTGCGGCATGGCGCGGGTGTTTGCGTACTTTATGGAAAATGAGGTGAGCCTGAATGATCAGGATATTTTTAATGATATATCAACCACCATCCGGGCAGCGTTGCAGCGCACGCATGCTGCCAACCCGGCAAAAACTGGCATTGCCCAGACTTCCTTTGAGCAGGCGCTTAGGCAACTGGTGTAATCAATGATGAACAGCCAGGTAAGGTTGAATCAAAAGGTAAATGATTGCTCCGGCAAAATAGCCCATTAAGGCCAGCAGTGAAGCCTTCTTCATGTACCAGATGAAATCAATTTTTTCCATGCCCATTACCGCCACACCTGCGGCCGATCCGATAATGAGCACGCTGCCGCCTGTACCGGCACAATATGCCAGGTATTCCCAAATCAGGTGGTCCTGCGGGTAAATACTCATGTCGTACATGCCCATGCTGGCCGCAACCAGGGGCACGTTATCTACAATGGACGAAAGAATTCCGATTAGTGTGATGATGATGCGCTGGTCGCCAACGGTTTTATCCAACCACGCAGCAAAGTGGTGGAGGATCTCCATTGACTCCAGTGCACTTACCGCGAGCAGGATGCCAAGGAAGAATAACACACTGGGAACATCAATGCGGCTCAGTGCGCCAGCCGCGGTGTACGGTCGTTTTTCTGCTTCATCCATATGCGGGTTAATCAGCTCCGAAACCACCCAAAGTACGCCTAGGGCAATCAGCATACCAAGGTAAGGCGGCAAGTGGGTTACCGTT
>CAYNIH010000246.1:0-4068 GCA_964397115.1 uncultured Roseivirgaceae bacterium
CTGCTCGCCATCAGCCGGGTAATCCGGAAAATCGGCATGGCCACTTTTCTCACCAACCTTACTACAGCCATCGGCTTTTTGGTATTGCTTACAGCCGATATTACCGTACTGCGCGAGTTTGGTATTGTGGCTGGCATAAATGTGATGGCCACCTTTGTGGTTAGCCTGATTCTGATACCGGGTTTTTTCTCCTGGATGCCCCCTCCGTCTGAGAAGCACCTCAGGCACCTTGACCTGAAGGTTTTGGATAAAGCGTTGAACTTTATTGATGTGCAGGTTCACCGCCAACGGCTTGGTATTTCGGTCAGCACCGCCATCATTGCCTTTTTTGCCGGTGTGGGCATGGTGCGCATTCACAGCGTTTCGTTTATGGTGGATGACCTGCCCGAGGAAAGCGTGGTAAAAAAGGATCTGCTCTTTTTCGAAGAAAACTTCAGCGGGGTAATGCCGCTGGAAATGGTGGTGGATACCGGCAAGCGCAGGGGGGTAATTGATGTGAAAAATCTGCAAAAGATTGATGAGTTTGAACAGTTTCTGGAAGCACAGCCGGCCCTCTCAAAACCGGTTTCTGTTGTAAGTTTTGTTAAGGCGGCCAAGCAGGCCTTTTACAACAACAACCCGGCACGGTATTCTTTGCCCGACAACCGTGAACGTAATTTTATTCTCCCCTACCTGAAAGGCCAGAGCGACAACAGTGGCCTATTTAATTCGTTTGTTGATTCGTCCCTGCAGGTGATGCGGATCTCCCTCCAGGTGGCCGACATCGGATCGGATAAAATGGATTCGCTCATTAACGGGGTTATCAAACCACAAATCGAGAGCATCTTTTCCGATACCGGGATCACGGTAAAAATCACGGGCACCACTCCGCTCTTCATCAAAGGCAATTCATTTTTGATAGCCAACCTCAAAGGAAGCCTGTTGCTAGCCTTCGCACTCATAGCGCTAACCATGGGCTTTCTTTTCGCCAACCTGCGCATGGTGTTCATCGCCCTTATTCCAAACCTTATTCCCATGATGATCACGGCCGGCCTGATGGGTTACTTTAACATCCCCTTAAAACCCAGTACGGTACTCATCTTCAGCATCACCTTCGGCATATCGGTCGATTATTCCATTCACTTTTTGGCCAAATACCGGCAGGAGTTGCACGCCAGGCGGTTCTTCATTCCCGTTGCCGTGAGCAACACCATTTTGGAAACCGGCAAAAGCATGGTTTATACTTCGGTAGTACTTTTTGCCGGCTTCATCATTTTTGCCTTCTCCTCATTTGGCGGCACCATCGCACTGGGGTTGCTTACCTCCACCACCCTGATGATTTCCATGCTCACCAACCTGATTTTGCTGCCGGTATTGATCTTAACATTTGATACATCAAAGCCAAAAACCGGTGAACACCTGTTGATTGATGACGTGGACGCTAACTTTTATACTGAAGAGGAAGACGAATCCATCGATCTGAGTAAAATAAAAATCCATAACCGCCATCCCGCTGCCGAGTAATAACACCCGTAACCGCCACTGTTCGACATTCCAAATTCGTCATTATCTTTGCTGCCTTATTTTGCTGACAATCAACCGATAGTAGTGGTATTCCCCTATGACAAAAGCCTACAAGGAGCCTGCTGATGTACACTACGCCCAACTGGCTGCCGAGATCCTCGCGTTCTGGAAATCAGAAAAAATCTTTGAGCAGTCGGTTGCCAACCGCGAAGGCGCCCCGGCTTTTACCTTTTACGAAGGCCCTCCTTCCGCCAACGGCACGCCCGGCATCCACCACGTAATGGCCCGCACCATCAAAGATATTTTCTGCCGATTCAAAACCCTGCAAGGGTACCAGGTAAAGCGTAAGGGCGGTTGGGATACCCACGGCCTGCCGGTTGAACTGCAGGTAGAAAAACAACTGGGCATAACCAAAGAGGATATCGGAAAAACCATTTCTATTGCCGACTACAACCGCAAGTGCAAGGAAACGGTGATGATGTACAAGGACCAGTGGGATGACCTGACCATGAAAATGGGCTACTGGGTTGACCTGGACCATCCCTACATTACCTACGACTCCGGCTACATTGAAACACTTTGGTGGATACTGAAGCAGTTTTACAACAAAGGCTTGCTGTACAAAGGCTACACCATCCAGCCCTTCTCACCGGCAGCAGGCACGGGCTTAAGTTCGCACGAACTGAACCTGCCCGGCACCTACAAAACAGTAAAGGATACTTCCATTGTTGCACAATTCAGGGTAATGCGCTCCGAACAATCGGAGTTTTTGTTCGCCCCACTCCCCCAATCCGGCACAACCAAAGAAACAGGGGTATATATTCTTGCTTGGACCACCACCCCGTGGACACTCCCCTCAAACACCGCCCTGGCGGTAGGAGAGAAAATTCAGTACGTACAAATCAACACGTTCAATGCCTATACCCATCGGCCAATCAGTGTGGTGCTGGCTAAGGACCTTGTTCAAAAATATTTTTCAGAAAAAGCAAAGGGGCTTGACCTGCATGTGTACAGGCCGGGCGATAAATTAGTCCCCTGGCAAATTGTTCAGGAGTTTACCGGCAAACAACTTGTCGGCATCCGCTACGCACAACTGATGCCCTACATCCAACCATTACATGATGACGAAAAAGCTTTTCAGGTTGTGGCCGGTGATTTTGTGACCACCGAAGACGGTACCGGTGTGGTACACACCTCGCCCACCTTTGGTGCCGATGACTTCAGGGTGGCTAAACAATATGGCATTCCTCCGCTTACCGTGTATGATGATTCCGGCAATGAAGTGCCTACCGTTGACCGCAAAGGAAAATTCGTAAAGGAAATCGGCAGCCGGCTGAAAGAAAGCGTGGAGCGGTATAAGATCAAAACACATAGGCCGCTTGGCGAGAACGACTTTTACGTTAAAAACTATACCGATGAAGATGAATCCCACCCAGATTACAAATCAACCGATGTGATCATCTCCATTATTCTGAAAGAAGAGAACAAAGCCTTTAAGGTAGAGAAATACGAACACACCTACCCGCATTGCTGGCGCACCGACAAGCCCGTATTGTACTATCCGCTTGATTCGTGGTTCATCCGAACCACTGCCCTGAAAGAGCGCATGGCGGAGTTGAATAAAACCATCAATTGGAAGCCCGAATCAACCGGCACCGGCCGCTTCGGCAACTGGCTCGAAAACCTGGTTGACTGGAATTTGTCACGCTCGCGGTACTGGGGCACGCCCCTACCCATCTGGCGGACTAAAGACGGGAAGGAAGAAAAATGTATTGGCTCCATCGCTGAACTTCAATTGGAGGTAGCAAAAGCCAAACAGGCAGGAATTACCAACCCGGAACACGCAACAAACAACTCGAATTTCGATTTACACCGGCCCTATGTTGATGAAATCATTTTGGTCAGCGATTCGGGCCAGCCCATGTACCGCGAACCCGACCTGATTGATGTGTGGTTCGATTCGGGCGCCATGCCCTATGCCCAATGGGGACTGAACCATGACCTGCTGAAAAAAGGCAACCCCATGCCCTTCAATGACGGCTGGATGGGAGCTTATCCTGCTGATTTCATCTCGGAAGGAGTTGACCAAACCCGCGGGTGGTTTTTCACCCTCCACGCCATTGCCGTGCTGCTGTATGACAGCATCGCATTCAAAAATGTAATCTCCACCGGCCTGCTGCTCGACAAAGACGGCAACAAAATGTCGAAGCGCCTGGGCAATGTCATCAACCCGTTTGAAACGCTGGCTAAATTCGGACCCGACCTGGTGCGCTGGTACATGGTTGAAAATGCCCCGCCTTGGGAAAACCTAAAGTTCGATCTGAACGGTGTTGTGGAAGTGCAGCGCAGGTTTTTCGGCACGCTGCTCAACACCTACTCCTTCTTTGCCCTGTACGCCAACATTGACGGCTTTGAAAAGGACGAGTTAACCAATGTGCCCCCCGAAAAGTGGACACACCTTGACAAGTGGATCATTTCCAAACTGCAATCGCTGATTGATGAAGTAACCGAAACTTACAGCGATTACGAGCCTACCCGTGCGGTAAGGGCCATCCAGACATTTGT
>CAYNIH010000247.1:0-4055 GCA_964397115.1 uncultured Roseivirgaceae bacterium
CTTAGTAAAAACGTTAACCGAAACTACACGTACACCAACAGTAACAACGATTTAATTACCCGGGATACACCGATTATTCTTTCGCCTTCTGTCATTGCCGGCAGCCAGTTTTCCGTAAACCTTAATCGCCTGGTTACTGCTACCCTGCTAAGCAAGTACGTTGGTGAGCAATACCTCGATAACACGGGAAATAAATCGCTGCAGCTTGACTCGTATTTCATAAATGACTTACGGCTAAGCTGCGATATACCGCTTAAAACCATTCGAAGCCTTCAGACAAGTATTTTGATTAATAATTTCATGAATGTGGAGTATGCTTCTAACGGATATGTGTATTACGGAACGCCTTACTATTACCCACAGGCAGGCCGTAATATCCTGATCATGCTGCAACTGAAATTTTAAACCTGAAGTAACCCGGTTTACTATAAGCGGCAAGGAAATGGCCTGCAAGGTGATTACTTTTGCCTCAGGCCATGACTGCTATTAAAGCTATCGTTGAACCACTGCTGCGCCTAACTCGGGCATGGAACCTGACTATTCTGGCCCTGGCACAGTATTTTACCGCCTATTTTCTAATCGGCAGCAATACCTTAACCGATTGGCGGTTGCTGGTGCTGGTTATCTCTACGACAATGATTGCGGCTGCGGGGTATATTATCAATGACTACTACGACATGAAGATTGACATTATCAACCGGCCAGGCCGCGTGGTGGTAGGTAAACTTATTGCCCGAAGGGTAGCCATTTTCCTGCACGCTGCCTTATCATTTATTGGCATTGTGCTGGGCTTTTTCTTATCGTGGCAGATTGCCGCTATCAATATTTTCTCCGCAGCGCTGCTGTGGCTTTACTCTAACCTGCTGAAACGCTTACCCTTTGTAGGGAACCTGGCCGTTTCCGCCCTCACCGGGCTTTCCATTGCCGTGATTAACGTATTGTACCAGGTACCCAACCTGCTGGTTATCATTTATGCCACCTTTGCCTTCTTTATGACACTAATTCGTGAGATCATAAAAGACATGGAAGACCTGCGCGGTGATAACACGTACGGTTGCAAAACCCTTCCCATTCTTTGGGGGATTCGAAAAACCAAAAGATTTTTGTATGGGCTTACCGCTTCATTTGCACTAACCGTCCTGTTTATCAACTATGTTTACGTGCACCTGCCGATGATTTATTTTATCATGTTCCTGTTTGTGCCGCTGGCGTGGCTTCTTTCCAGATTGGTCCGTGCCGACACCATGCGCGACTTCGGCTGGCTTAGCAGTTTTTGTAAAGTAATTATGCTGTTGGGTATTTTAAGCATGGCCCTTGTTTAGCCTGGTTATTGAATAAATATGCCGCTTACCCCTCTGCCACAATCACCTTTACCGGAAAAACGCCTTGCTGTTTTTGCCTCAGGTAACGGCTCCAATGCCGAGGCCATTATGACTTATTTTGCCAGGCACCCTTCCATTTCGGTGGCTGCCTTGCTGAGTAATAATCCAAATGCCTATGCCCTGGAGCGCGCCAGAAGGTTTAACGTACCAACGCTGGTTTTCAGCCGCGACCAGTTTCGCCAGCCCGGGGAAGTACTCAACTGGCTCTCAGAAAAAGAAATAACTCATCTGGTACTGGCCGGTTTTTTATGGCTGGTACCCGATTACCTCGTAAAAAAATTTGAAGGACGCATCATCAACATCCATCCTGCCCTGCTGCCAAAGTACGGGGGCAAGGGCATGTACGGGATGAAGGTACACGAGGCAGTGAAAGCAGCCGGTGAACACGAGACCGGCATAACCATTCACCTGGTTAATGAGCACTACGATAAAGGAAAGGTATTACTGCAGGCGCGGGTAAAACTTACCGGTACGGAAACGCCAGAAGAAATCGCTTCAAAAGTACATGACCTGGAGTACAGGCACTATCCTGATGTTATTGAAAAGTGGGTGCGCAATTCGTAAGTCAGGCGAAGCGTTTTTCAATGATCTCCAGGAATTCCAGGTACTCATCACTCTCCCTGTTCCACGCATCCTCAAACTGGCTGAGGTACTTCAGTGCCCCCGCTATGGAATCCTGCCGGTCAATATCCTCCACTGCCTTGCTGAACAATTCAAAATCGCCATTGAAGAGCACTTTGGTGAACATAAACTTCTGGTTGATCGTCAGCCGATCTTTAATCTTGTCAATCTTCTGAAAGTTTTCTGCCAGTGTCGGCTTTTGCTTTTTCTCTTCAGGCGGCCGGCTGGCCGTTGCGGCCGGAGCTTGAGTACGGGGTGTTGCCGGCTCAGGCTTTTTAACATAAAATAATTCCGAGCTCAATTTTTCAACCTTACTGAACTGTTCCAGGAAAGGCTCCACATCAGCTGGCGTGAAGTTTACTTCCTCCAGAATTTGATCCAGTATGGCAAATGCCTCGTTCCCTGAAATAGTGGATACACCACGTTCATCAAGCTTGTACATCAATTTTTCAAGCGGGGCCTTATTAATTTTAAGGTATTTGATCTCCTCACGGAAGGCGGATACTTCCATGGTATTGTTATTGCCCGAAATCAACACGGAGAAATAGTCGTACGGATTAAAAATCAGCAGCAGGGTTGCGCTAATGGCTTTTTTCAGGAGGGGTGCAAGGTGTTGCCGGTCAATGGCGATGTGTTGCGACAACACCCCCATGTATTTATCGAGTGCCTCCTTGACTTCTTCGTGTTCATAATCAAAATAAGGACTCTTTAGTTTTTTTGTCTCATCGCGCCAGGCGCGAAACAACTCACGAATAATGAACAGGTTCACCTGCTGCACGTCACACAGCGACAGGATTTCCTTACCGGTAATGCGGTCTTTCTTCTCAAAAAACTTTACCAATACCTTCTCTGCAAACGCATTGCTGTACAGCGCTATGGCTTCCAGGCTGATTTTCTCATCCATAAGGTATTAACCGCTTAGTGCGGCTCTTTAACATCAAAATTAACAAAGTAGAGTGCATCCCTGTATACAAGACGGAAAGAATTGGCAAAAGGATGAAAAGCCGCTACAGGGCAGGTAAATTTAAACTCTCGGCCCTACTAACTAAATTGCACCATGTTCATCGAGCCGCAACTCCATAAAAACCATTCGCCCGGCCGGGCGGGCTGGATTGAGGTGATTTGCGGCTGTATGTTTTCGGGGAAAACGGAAGAACTGATCCGCAGGCTCAACCGCGCACTTATTGCCCGGCAGCAGGTGGAGATTTTCAAGCCCGTTACCGACAAGCGCTACCACGAACAATATATTGTTTCACACAACGAGCGGGCCATGCGGTCAACCCCGGTAAATTTTGCATCCGACATCCTTTTACTGGCCGGTGATTGCGATGTGGTGGGCATAGACGAAGCCCAGTTTTTTGACGATGCCATTGTGGAGGTTTGCAATACGCTGGCCAACAGCGGCAAGCGGGTAATCGTTGCCGGGCTTGATATGGATTTCGAAGGCAAACCCTTCGGCCCCATGCCTTACCTGCTTGCCGTAGCCGAGTTCGTAACAAAAGTTCATGCTATTTGCGCACAAACCGGTGAACTGGCTTCGTTTTCCTTTCGGTTGACACCCGACAACCAGCAAGTGCTGCTGGGCGAACATGCTCAATACGAAGCTCGAAGCCGCGGCAGTTTTATGGAAGGGATGAAGCAAAGGAAAAATGAACCCACGGATTAATGTTTGTTTGCTTGTTCTGAGCATAAGTGCAACCGCGCTGGTGGCCTGCACCCAGGCTGCAGCACAAAACATACCAATAGGCACCTGGCGTGCACACCTCTCGTACAACTCCATTCACTCCATTGTAGAAAGCAATTCAAAAATTTATGCAGCCGCTCCAAACGGCCTTTTTCTTGCAGAACTTTCCGGGGATGGATTTTCTTTGTTGAATAAACTCAACGGACTAAGTGGTACCGGAATCACATGGATTACTCTTAATGCCGAACGTAACCAACTGCTGGTCGGCTATACAAACGGCAACCTTGACCTTATTAAAGCGAATGAGGTGATTAATTTCAGTGCAATAAAAAACTCCACAACCATTGCCGGTTCAAAACGCATTAACC